>DDPP01000087.1:4048-7157 GCA_002342255.1 Micrococcales bacterium UBA2465 | reverse complement strand
AAGAAACAGAACCCGGAACAGTACCTTGGAATATCTTTGCGACAGAGTTCTCCAGGAAAGTCACATACACTAAACCTGAACTGCTGATGGCTAGCCGATTGACAGTCATATCAAAGACACTGAGACGGCTCGGAACG
Source organism: Micrococcales bacterium UBA2465 (assembly GCA_002342255.1). Lineage (GTDB taxonomy): Bacteria > Actinomycetota > Actinomycetes > Actinomycetales > Microbacteriaceae > Rhodoluna. Next base: position 7,020 of record DDPP01000087.1, on the reverse strand, counting down.
TTATTGGGTAAAACTTTATAGACCACTCCCGCAGTATTGTCAGCTACGAAAAGGCCGTTTCTGGAGTCGATGTCGAGATCCGTAACGGGGTTATCCAAAGTTAGGTAATCGGTAACGATGCCTTGTTTGGTTACTTTTTGAATCCTGTTTTCAGTTGGACTGGATACGAAGAAGTCTCCAACATTATCTGTGACTAATCTTTTCGCTGGAATACCTAATCTGGCCAGGACTGAAACAACTCCGGCTGGTGTAATTTTCAAAAGTTGAAGGCCAGATCCAGTAACAGTGAATAGATTGCCACTTGAATCTATGATTAGTCCATAACCATTGTCAGGTAGCAAGGCAAACGTTGTAACGGAACCTTGCGGAGTTATTTTCGAAATTGAAGCCTCTAAGGTGTTCATGCTGTATAGATTGCCAATGGAATCAAAGACCAAAGCTGTCGGGCTACTGCCTACCGAAGCAAACACGGTGCTCACTCCAGCCGGAGTTATCTTGCTGATATTGTCTGAGCCCGAATTGGCAATATACAGGTCGCCATTTTTAGCAAAAGCCATGCCACTTGGGGTCTCGCCGGTTACTCCGAACTGGGTGACTTGACCACTTGGGGTAATTTTGCTCAGCGATTTCTCACCCGAATTAGCCACATACAGATTGCCAGCGTTATCAAAAATCATGGAGGATGGGGCTGAACCAACACCGTAATTAGCTAAGACATTGGATGTGGTGGCGTAAACTGATGGGCTATCCGGACCCAGCCCAGAACTATTTTTGGCCGCGACTTTAAATTGATAACTAACACCTAAACTCAGACCCGTAACGGTAAGACTGGTTTGAGCTGAAACTGAATGGCTAACTACCTTCCAGCTAATCCCGGAATCTGAGCTATAACTGACCTGGTAGTCAGTAATGGAATTACCCCCGTCGCAACTCGGTGCATCCCAGAACAGAGAGACGCTGCTCTTTAAAACCTCAGTCGGTTCCAGATTCCGAACCAGACCTGCAGTCCCCTTACCCAAACTGACAGAGACGGTGGCTGAACCCAAGCCAATTCCACTAGCACCGATTGAATACACTCTCAGCTGATAACTATTCAATGAACAGAGTCCACCAAAGCTATAGCGAACCATAGTAGATCCGGTTCTTGTTCCAGAGACAAAGGAATTCCCAGCATCGGTCAATGCTTCAACAAAGTAATCAGTGGCACCAGTAACCGAATCCCAGCTTAAATTTACCGAGGTGCTGGTGCTGTTGATTAGTTTTAGATTGCTTGGTGCGGTTGCTCTGGGGTCTGAAGTTCGATAAATGCCAACACTATTTGAATTGGAGTTAGATACCGAGACAGTCTTTGCGGCGTTGACAAAAATATCTTGCGGTCCCTCAGCTAAGCCAAAAGTTGAAACCTGCCCGTTAGTTGTAATTTTTGAGATTGAGTTTCCCAAATAGTTGGCAGTATATAGAGAACCATCGCTGTCGATTGCAATTGCTAGCGGGTTAGCCGCCACGGTGGCAAATTTAGTTACCACGGCTGCACTAGTAACTTTAGAAATTGTATTATCACCTGAATTAGCAACAAACAGATTGTTGCTGCCATCAATCGCTATCGAATAGGGAGTCGCACCAACAGTAGCAAAATTGCTTACTGTTCCAGCGGGTGTAACTTTTGAGATATAGTTATCCAAACTATTTGCCACGAACAGGTTGCCCAAGCTATCGAACGCTAAATCTCTTGGTTGCCCTCCCACCATGGCGAATTTAGTAACTGTCCCAGCTGGGGTAACTTTAGAGACCGAACCGTCCAAATTATTGGCACTGTAAAGGTTGCCACTTTTATCAAAAGCTAGAGCTACTGGTTTACGGCCAACTTTTGCAAAGGAGACCATGGTGCCATTGGACTGAATTTTAAAAATGTATCCGCTGTAAACGCTGGCATAAAGTTGGCCGCTGGAATCCAATGCCAGCGCCGTTGCCTTGGAATTTACATCGGTGAGGTCTGCGAGAATTCTCGAACTGCCCTGGCTGTCTATTTTGGAAATAGTGCCATCCCCATAGTTGCTAACGTAAATGTTGCCTGTATTGTCGGAGACTATAGCGCTTGGCTTAAGCCCAACTATTGCTGTGGAGGCAGCTTCTGCTGGAATTGGAGATACCGCTACAAGATCGGTAGTAACCAGGGCAGTAAATAGGAGAAAACCGAAAAAGCGCTTCAAAAAGCTAGGCTTCAAATTCCTCTCCTCTCGATACCTCTAGTAAACCTTAGTTAGACCGAATTACTCGATGTCAAATTCAACTACCTGAACTTGGTCAGCGACTTGACGCTCGGCTTCACGAATGTCGGCGGACAGGTCTCGAACTGCAAACCTGAGCGCTCTTTCAGCATCGAGACCTTGAGACTTGCCGGCTTGGACGATAGCGAGTAATAATGCCCCCAATTGCTCTTCGCTTTCTAGTTCAATCGGAGATGCCGCTCGTTCATCCAGCAACCCCATTTTCTGAGCTTTTCCAATTACCTTGCTGGCCAGGGCTAAGGCAGGAAGGGCTGCTGGGATACCATCGAGAATTGATTCTCGCTCTGGTTTTTCTTTTTGTTTATGGTTATCCCAATTCAACATCACATCATCACCCGTTTTTGCTTTGAATTTCTCCAGCTCCTCGGCTGAGCCAAAAACATGGGGATGCCTCCCGCGCATTTTTTCGTTGGTAAACCTAGCAACATCTTGAATGTCAAACGGTGCACCAAGAGTCCCCGAACCGGATAGATCCGAGTGAAAAACTACTTGATAAAGTACATCACCTAGTTCCTCTAAGACATCTTCCCTGCTACCGGTTTCTAAGGCGTCGATTAGCTCATAGGTTTCTTCAAGCAAGTATTGAACCAAACTCTGATGAGTCTGTTCTGCATCCCAAGGGCAGCCACCAGGTGCTCTAAGAATCCTTGCTGTTTCAATTAGTTGATCTAGTTCAGTCATAAA
>DDPP01000087.1:222-4022 GCA_002342255.1 Micrococcales bacterium UBA2465 | reverse complement strand
AGGCAGGTTTCTGAGCACTGTCATAGTAATAACGAGTGCAACTAAGAAAGATAAGTAGATGCCAAGCAAAATCTTGCGGTGAGGGGACTTCGAAAATACGAACCCTAAGAAGACCAATACTGGTGAACTGATTAGAAGCGCGTTGTAGTGAAAAGCCATAGGAATATTGCCGTGAACAAGGGCATCTAGTGCTCTGGTAGCGCCACAACCTGGGCACCACAGGCCTGTTGTAGCGTGTATAGGACAAGGTAATCTCAACTGTTTAGGCCACACTGTGATGTAACCAACAAGCAGTGCGCCACCAAGAAGATACTGTCCAGCTTTATAACGGTTTATAACTTTCATGTCACACGTCCTTGAATGGCCCTATTGCACAGCTTTATTAGTTTATTCTCAATTAGAAACCATCCCCTTTGGTCTCGAAAGGAATAAACATGACCAACACACAACCAGTGCCACCGCAACGCGACTGGCTAACAACAGTCCTACTGAGCTTCTTCCTAGGCAGCCTAGGTATTGACCGCTTCTACTTGGGTTACACAGGTCTTGGCGTTGCAAAACTACTAACTCTTGGTGGCTGTGGTGTTTGGGCGCTAATCGACTTGATCATGATTATCATGAACAATGTTCCTGATGCTCAGGGTCGCCCACTTCTAAAGAAGTAAAGATCTAAATTATGTCTTCTGCCTCAGATAAATTCTGTTCGGCTTGTGGCAATGGCCTAATTGCAACCGCTGCCATTTGCCCTAAGTGTGGCACTCCTGTAGCTGCTAATGGTTATGTGCAAGGAGCAGCAGGGAATGACCCTAATGGTCCTCGCGATTTTATGACTACATTGCTGTTAAGTATCTTCGTGGGAACACTAGGTATCGATCGTTTTTACACAGGTCAAACTGGCCTCGGTATAGGAAAACTTTTGGTCACTGTATTTACCTGCGGTTACGGGGGTTTTGTCTGGTGGCTAATTGACGTAGTGCTAATCGTGAATGGTTCTTACCGTGACAAACAAGGAAGACCTCTGGTTAGAAGATAGTTTTACAAAACAAGAACTCGGTTTGGCTAGGCCAGACCGAGTTTTTGTCTTAACTGAATATTTCGCTTAGGAATGCAGTGGTCCAGTCAATCAGTGCTTTGTCCTGCAGTTGATCTCCTGATTCATCCTTTGGAGCTGGAACTGAGAGCTGCTTGGCTGACTGCAAGTATCTAAGACCTGGATGTTGTTGAGATAGTTTTACCTGTTTCGCTTCATCGAGTTCAACTGGCGTGAGTTTGAACTGATTACCAATAAGTAATACATCTTTTAGTCCAAGTCGATTACACAACTGTCTAAACTCAGTCACATCAATCAGGTTCTTTACGGATTGAGGAGTTTTACCATAGCGGTCTTCCAGTTCTTGGAATATGGCATCCAGTTGCTCCCTGGTTCCCTTTTCTCCGCTAGCGGCTGAGAGTTTATGGTAAGCCTCAAGCCTCAGCCGTTCTGAGTCAACATACTCAATCGGGATGTGAGCATCAATGGGGATTTCAAGTTTTAGTTCAGCTGGCGATTCCTGCTTGATTCCTTTGAACTCATCAACAGCTTCCCCAATCATTCTCAGGTAGAGATCAAAACCTACTCCTGCGATATGTCCCGATTGCTCTCCACCTAGTAGGTTTCCAGCACCTCTAATTTCAAGATCTTTTAGTGCTATCTGCATGCCACTGCCCAGTTCATTGTTAGCCGCAATAGTTCCTAACCGGTCTAGTGCAAACGGTGAAAGTGGTTTTTCAACTCCATAGAAGAAATATGCGTAGGCTCGTTCTCTAGATCTACCAACTCTTCCTCGGATTTGATGCAGTTGGGATAGCCCAAAGTTTTCAGTTCGATCAACAATCAAAGTGTTGGCGTTAGGAATATCAATACCGGCTTCAATGATTGTGGTTGAAACTAAGACGTCGTATCTTCTTTCCCAGAAATCGATAACAACCTGCTCCAGCTGGTGCTCATTCATTTGCCCGTGGGCAACAGCAATCCTGGCATCTGGAACTAGTTGAGAAAGTCGATTAGCAACAAAGCCAATGCTGTCAACCCGGTTATGGACAAAGAAGACTTGACCTTCTCTAATTAGTTCCCGGTGAATAGCAGCGGCCACCTGTGCTTCGTTATAGGGGCCAACATAGGTGAGAATTGGATGCCGCTCTTCTGGTGGAGTTGCCAGGGTAGACATCTCACGAATACCAGTGATCGCCATTTCTAGAGTTCTAGGTATTGGAGTTGCCGACATGGATAGAACATCCACGTTATGTTTTAGATCCTTAAGTTTTTCTTTGTGTTCAACGCCAAATCTTTGCTCTTCATCAATAATGACTAAACCAAGATCTTTGAACTTCACGGTTTTGGAAAGAAGTTTATGAGTTCCAATCACCACATCGACTAGACCACTTTCCAAGCCAGCAAGTGTTTCTTTATTGTCTTTAGGGCTTTGGAAACGAGATAGTGCTCTGACGTTTACGGGAAAACCGGCATATCTTTCTAAGAATGTTTCTACGTGCTGTCTAACCAAAAGAGTAGTCGGCACTAGCAGCGCTACCTGCTTGCCATCTTGGACAGCTTTGAAAGCAGCTCTAACCGCAATCTCGGTTTTTCCGTAACCAACATCTCCAGCTACCAAGCGGTCCATTGGAATTGGCTTTTCCATGTCTCGCTTGATCTCATCAATGGTGTTTAGTTGATCCGGTGTTTCAACAAACTCGAAGCTGTCTTCCATCTCTCTCTGCCAGGCAGTGTCAGGAAGGAAAGCGTGACCTTTAGCATTCATTCGCTGGGAATATAGCTTCACCAGGTCGATAGCAATCTTTCTGACTGCTTTACGAGCATTGCCCTTGGTCTTAGCCCAGTCACTGCCACCGAGTTTGCTCAAAACCGGGGCTTCTGAACCAACATACCTAGTGAGGTAATCCAACTGATCGGTCGGCACATACAATACATCTCCGGCTAACCCACGCTTAGCTGGAGCGTATTCAATCACTAGGTATTCCTTGGTCTGCTTGTGTTTAGACTGTCCTAGCTCTCGCTGCACCATCTCAACAAAGCGACCAATGCCGTGAATCTCGTGAACAACATAGTCCCCTGCCTTTAGAGCTAGCGGATCCACTTGAGCACCACGTTTAGCAGCAAGTTTTGATTTAGGGGTTGGAACAAAACCTGCACTTTTACCTAAGAACTCGGTGTCAGTTAGCAGAATAAGTTTTGAATCATTGGCAACAAAGCCTCTACGCAAAGGTGCTTGAATTACATAAACTCTGCTTTGATCTAACTCTTCTGGAAGCTCTTCAGCCAATAAAGCAGATATTTTTGCTTCTCTAAGAATTTCAACAATTCTGAGAGCTGTTCCATGGCCAACCGCGGAAATTATTACATGTAGTCCTTGCTTGAGTTGGTCGTGAATATAGTCAACGGGTTCTACTTGCAAACCTTTGAAGTTTGGGGTTTCTAGGATGTTTAGGTTTATTTGACTTTCGTCATCAACCATGAACTGGGTCAAATTGACTATCGATCTATTTCCCAAACCTTTGATGAACTCATCAACCGTTCTAAAGCCTCCTGCAGATAGATCTATCGGTGCCTTAGCACCTTCGATGGCGGCATCCCAGGCTGCATGAAGGAATTCTTGGTTGGTTTCGATTAGGTTCGTAGCTCTAGCGATTGACTTCTCTGGTGACATCAGAGCAACGTAGGCATCGTCTGCTATGTAATCACTGATTTGACCAAGCTTTGAAACTAGAACTGGAGCTAAGGATTCCATGCCATCTACTGGAAT
>DDPP01000087.1:0-182 GCA_002342255.1 Micrococcales bacterium UBA2465 | reverse complement strand
GTAATGATTATTTCTCTGGCTGGGTAGAGGGTAAGAGTAGTTGGTTTGCTCTCAAGTGATCGCTGATCGGCAACACTGAACTCTCGCATTTGCTCTAGTTCATCACCGAAGAACTCCATGCGAACAGCGTGTTTTGCGGTAGTTGGAAAAATATCTAAGATTCCACCGCGAACTGCGAACTC
>DDPP01000035.1:3123-3452 GCA_002342255.1 Micrococcales bacterium UBA2465 | reverse complement strand
GGGCTTACCTTAGCCCAGTAGCCAAAGAACACTGGGCTTGAAGTTATTCGCCCATACTCTTTCTCTATAGCCTTTATCTTCTCTTTTGGGTTTTCCCACTGCTTCACATATCTCCACTTAGGCGCTACTTTCTCTTTCATGATTACTCCTTGCAGTCTTCTAGTGGTTCCAGTGAGCAGTTGAATGCATAGCAACCATCGCCACACCAAATAAAGATCCACTGTCTGTCTTTGGTTGTTGTTACAGCACGGTCTAAGCACTGAGCCAGTGCTTGCTTTAGACGTTCTGGTTCGTGGTGATACCAGATCTGCTTTTCTCCCCCAACGAAT
>DDPP01000035.1:1533-3093 GCA_002342255.1 Micrococcales bacterium UBA2465 | reverse complement strand
ATAGGGATCCAGTGAAAGTGATGTCCCGGTGAGTAAGAGTTGCAGCCTGGTTTGACTGGGTCTAGAACGAACCCCTTGATGACGCCTTTTTCAGCATTAGATGCAAATTGCTTTTGCTCTTTGCTGCTGAAAACTTCCAGCATGTATGGACGTTCTGGTTTGTTGTTTTCTTCAGACATAAAAATGCCCCTTCTTTGTAGTCGGGGCATTTTGCCCCATCTGTGGTTACCAAACACTTTTATGTTCGGTCTGTTGCTTTGTTACTTCTTTGGCACCTTACCGATGGGAGGCAGGTTGCACTCTTCTTGGTTTCTTTCGAAACCCAACAGAAACTATTTAGTTTTTAGTAGTTGTCCCAGCGTTTTTTGCGCTGTTCCTCCCAGTATTGTAGCAAAGACAATGCACGTGTGGAATCACCTAACTCCAAATATTCTTTCACGGCAAGTTTTTGAAATTTGTAGGCATCAGCCTTCCTCATCTTCTTAAGAATGCGCGCTCTGTTTTCGTGAGCATATGCAGTTTCTTTTAGGCTTTGACCTAGACGAGCATCAGCTAAAACTTCTTCATTTAACTTCAAGGCATCATCTAATCTTCCGACTTTAGATAAAGCGTGTGTCACCATGTTTTTCAATGGAATGACAATGTCATCTTGGAACTCCAAGCCTTGCTTGGAGTTGTTGCTAAACATGTCCACAATTCCTTGGAAATCGTCTTTACTCCAGAGTGCTCTGGTGGCGTGATAGATGCCAAGCCAGTGACCAGAAATCTCACCGAGCTCGTTTTTTTCCTCCAACAAGTCATATGCAACAGCTAGAGCAAGATCTGGTTCGCCGGTTTTGATGAAGTCTTCAATCTCTTGAACTTTCTTTGCATCTGATTCCTTAGCATTAGGGCGGCGCTCAACCACTGAACTGACTTGCAACCGAACCTGGTTAGCCTCCTCATGGCGTTCCTGCCCGTCTAGAGCATCAGCTAAGCCAAGACCTGCTTCAACACCCATTTTTGCGTAGCCATTAGTTAGCTTGATGGCAACTTGGTAACACTTGCGGAATAACTTTTCAGCCTCTTCGTAGTTCTTCTGTTTCAAGTGAACCGTGGCTAGCAGCAGCTTGGTCTGCATGTTGGAGCGTTGATACAAAGCCTGCTCCACTGCTCTAACCTCTTTGAGCAGGCGTTTAGCCTTATCCAGCTTGTTCTCGTGGATCAAGATTCTGGCTAAGAAACGATCTGTTTCAGCGACTTCTCCCACCTGGCCATCCGCCTGATAGAGCTCTCTGGCTTTTTTCAAAGGCTCTTTGGCTGATGCAAAGTCTTCAATGTCTAGGAAGCTTCTGCCAAGATACTGGTAGCAAAGGGCGGTGTTTTGGCGGTCATTGCTCAGGCTGTCTAGGTCCAAGGCTGCCTTGAAGCAGTTGATTGCCTCGTCCGGACGGTTCAAACGCTTTAGTGCGCGGCCCTTTAGGTAGTAGGCCTCAGCCAGGATTTCGATGACATCGTCGTCAGCGACAAAGCCTGGGTAGCTTTCGATAACTCTGGTGGAGTATTCCAGGGATTCCTCTG
>DDPP01000035.1:0-1321 GCA_002342255.1 Micrococcales bacterium UBA2465 | reverse complement strand
AAACCTCGCCTGCCTGCGGGGGTTGGATTTTTAAGATGGAAAGTTATTGTCTAACAAACCACCGACATTAATCAGGAACACGCCGTTCCCAATTATGAAATTAAGGTTTTGTTCGCCAGAGGCAAAGTGTGTTACCTAAACCAGTACTCTCCTCGAGCCCGGTTTCTTCCCACTACATTTTGTCTTGAGAAGTAATGTGGTAACCCTTGCAGGCGTTGCAGTAGTAAGTGCGCTTCTGCTTGAAAGTGGTTTCACCACGTTCTTCTAGCTCGAGCTTGCCCTGGTAACGGTAGTTAACTAGTTTCGTTTTAGCTTCCTTTAGATCTCTAAAGCGTTTCTTTCTTGGAAAGTTTGGGCAGGCCTGGCCATGTCGGCTTCCCATTGGTTTTTGATATTTTGCAGCGTTGTAACTCATAGTTGCCTACCCTTCAAGCTAGATCGTCGTTGATAAAGATTCGAGAATAGTTATTCAACCATGGACCACTGACATTTATTCCCCGGCTGGTTTGTTAGTTCCCAAAATCCTTGAATTAGCCTCATTTCTTAGACAATGTGTCATTTTGAGGCAGCCGTAATCGGCAAATTACCACTTAGTCGACATTATCGATTGTTCGGATATTGTTTCTAAGGACTTTGAGAAGTTTTTCAACTAATTGTTGAAGTTATGCACATTTTGTTTTAGGGTCTTTCATATCGCATCGGGAAAAGGAATCATTATGCCAATGGTCAACATCGAAATTTCAACAAATCTTGAAAAGAAGATTGCAAAGCTCGCTAAAAAGTTTGATCGAGACTCTGACGGTTTCCTAAAAGACTTACTGGTTCGTGGCATCGAAGAATATTACGAGGATCTCGAGGATTTGAAGGCTATAAGGCAATACATCGCTGACGGTGGAAGGAACCAGAAAATGATTCCTATGGAAGAAGTGTTGCGTGAATTCGAGCTCGAAGAACTGGATTTGGGTGATGACAAGCCGGGCAAGAAAGTCTCAGCAAAAGTTACCAAGAGCAGTAGTGCAAAAAATCCACCAGCGACTAAACCTAGTCGTAAGAAGTGATGACCCACTGAGCTATCTGGCACCTCTTCACGGCCAATGGTCTGGTTACAGCAAGATCAAACTAGGCCAATACAGAATACGTCTAGAAGTAGACAAGGCCAATAAAACACTTATTGTTCATAAGCTCGGTCATCGACAGAACTTTTATGAGAAGTGACTACTGTGGAAGAACGACAAAAGTTTCAAGGGTTCTATCTGCAGCAAAAGCGATTCTCACACCGCTGTCTCTGGCTTCAAACAAAGCATCTAAAGCTTCTTGAGTG
>DDPP01000088.1 GCA_002342255.1 Micrococcales bacterium UBA2465 | reverse complement strand
GATCTCTCATCTACTATCACTACGAACAAAGCAGAGATCCCTGCGCCTACAGCCCCAACGGTGGAAAGCAGTTTGAGCACACGTAAATACCTCTCGGTTTCCTGGAGCAGTGTTGCAAATGCTATGTCATACACGCTAAAGCTCTATGACTCTTCCGGCTCAAACCTGCTAGCTACTATCTCGTCGGTTAGCGGAACATCCCGGGCGATAACAGCCAGTGATTACGCATCTATCGCGGATGAAACAGGTTACAGAGTCTCATTGACTGCCGTTGGCAACGCGCAATACTCTGACTCGGACGAATCGGCCAAGTCATCGATAGTAACAACTCGTATTTCCGATGCCCAAGCTCCTGCGATTAGCAGCCAGCCTTCTAACGTTAGCGCTGCATCGACACAGACCGGTACGTTCTCTACAACTGCTTCATCTCCAGATGGAGGCACCCTTAGCTATCAGTGGCAAGTCTCGACAGATGGAGGCGCTAGCTGGTCAAATGTTTCTTCGGGTACAGGAGCCACTTCATCTTCCTATACAACGGCAGCGTTGACTACTTCACAAAATGGACGCAGGTATCGAGTGGTCGTCACCAATACACGCGGTACTACTACCTCTGTAACAAATTCAAGCGCAGTTGCTTTGACTGTAGGGAAGGCTAACCAAAGTGCACTGACTGTAACTTCAACAACTGGAACGCTTGGCACGCCAACCACCTTAACTGCCAGCGGTGGCACTACTGCTGGTTCTGTAACATTTACGGTTACCAGCGGTGGATCAGCGGTAGGTTGCTCAATAACTTCGGGCGCACTTTCTACGGGAAGTAACGGAACTTGCCGCGTGATTGCGACTATGGCAGGAAATGACGAATACAACTCTGTGTCCAGCGACCCAACAACTGTAACGTTTTCAGCAACGGCGCAATCTAGTCTTGCAGTTCTAACTGTGGCAGCAACTGCTACTTATCAGGGATCAAACAACTTATTCGTTGGAGTTGGCACCGCTGGAACAGTTGATTTCTTGCAAGAAGGCAGGCCGATCCCTGGTTGTAGTGCAGTTAAGGCCACGATTACAACTGGCGCAAGTTGTAACTGGAAACCTTCACGTCTTGGAATGACAAAAGTCGAAGCAATCTTGACTCCGACGAGCAGTTCATTTGCAGTTGCGTCATCCGGCCTGAGGGCCGTAACTGTCATCCCTCGCGAGTAAAGTTAAACATTCCGCCTTAACTTCTAAGAATCTCTGTGAGGGATACTTTCCATAATGACCGAATATCCTTTTCTAGCATCAGCAAAGCCGCCTATCTGATCCTGTCCACTAAGCGGACCACTTGTAACTGGGCTTGGGTTAAAGACAATAGTTACCGCGTTGTCATCCGGGTTCATTTTCCAGTAAGTCATTGGATTGTCCCCGTTCCAGTTGACATCTCCATTCTCATCAGTGGGTAGAGCAACACCAGTTGGAAGAAGGTTATTTACTGTACTCACAGTTACCAACCCGGTAGCTGTGTCTGGCCCAAGCAGAGTGAACATATCTGCGAAGTAGCCATTCCTTGAGACGCTGCCAGAAGCATTCGTAAGTTCTCGAAACCAGAATCTTACTGAGGTTATTAGGCGTCCGTCTGCTGCCACAGATACAGGCAATACAGCGCCAGAGTCATCGCGAATCGAAATTGTTAAGTCCGCCCCAGCACACTCTTGTGAAATTCCAGTTAGCGTAACCTCGTTGTAGGTAAACTTGTTATGAATAGTGGAGTTTGCAAAACTTTGGAGCGGTACTGCACTAATGCCGTCCGAATCACATCCTGTGAAAACGATTACCCCTGTTCCAAACTCAACAGTTGAAGTGTTATCGCCCTTTAAATTAATGAATGCGCCTACCGCTAAACCTAACGATGCAATAGCTGAGATTACGCCTGCAAGTAATAAACCTTTGGGGAACTTTCGCTTTTTTGGTTTTACTTCCTCTATTTCAAAAAGACTCATGGCTCTATAGGCCAAATACACCTAATAGAGAACCGACGAATGGAAAGACCATGACAAGCGTTCCTTTGACCTTTTCGTTGGGTACACGCTCAAATGCGCCAGTAGTTGAAACATCTACGGAATCTGGGTTAATTGTATTTATTATCGCTACAGCAGGATCGAGTGCAGGTTTATCAAGGAGAACTATAACCTTATCGCCGACGCTTAGTTTTGACTGATGCCAATACACAACTACGCTTGATTCAGCGCTTCCAAGTGCATTTCTAAGACCTGATTTTGGATGTTCAATGCGCAGACCAAGAGCAAATAATATGACTGCAAGAATGGCAGCAAATACGATGCCGCGCTTTACGTTGTCGCTCACCGTCCACCTTCCCTCTTGGTTTAGATTACTAATGTATGAGAATACCTTTCACGGCTTGCAAAATCCGAAAATTCAGCGAATTTGCACCTGATTTATCTCTTTCCGCCCTTTTTGGCTGTTTTTCTCGGCGCATTTTTTGGTAATGGCTTGCTTGCTTTGACCTCAACGTGGCCCTGACCGTATGGCAAAGTTTCCTTAGAATTTGATGCTTTACTTGTTATGGATGCCAGCCACTGGTCGATATCCATTTCATCGCTCTTGCTCACCAAGGCCGTCGTGGAACTTGCTTTGCCTCTCGGACGACCACCGATGGCCAATTTGAGCTTGAATGACTTGACCCCATTGATTGCTTTCGTCATTTCAAAATTTCGAAAAGCCTTAATCAGTGCTAGAAAGTTGCGACGTATAAAACTCTGAATGAAAAGTAGAGACTTCTTGGAAATCTCAACTGCTGAGTTGGGTGTGGACGCGACTGTTGCAACAGCGACCTCGGAATTTGCTGAGTCTTGAACGCTGGGTCCCTTGGCATCAATGATCAGATTTTTGCGTCCAACTTTGTGCTTCTTAACTTNNCTACGCGAATTGCGACACCTGCCGTAGAAGCGAGCGCTGACTCTTCTTGAACCGGCCCCGCTTCTTCTTCAATTTCAGCGCTGGACATGCCGAACATCATCCGGTTGGTTCGAGAATCCGGCCTTCCCACACCGCGCCAAGTTGCAACTTCGATGACAGTTCCTTCACTCATCTTTCCAATAACAAGTTTCTGGCCATCCGGCAGATCAATTACCAAAGCTGAATCTGAAATCGGAAGAGGAACGCGCGAAAC
>DDPP01000097.1 GCA_002342255.1 Micrococcales bacterium UBA2465 | reverse complement strand
GTTGATGCCACGTTCAAACCAACGAAAGCAATGCCGCTGTTGGTGTTACGCAATTCAGGATCGTTGGCAAGGTTGCCAACTACTGTGATGCTTAGTTCACCGGCCATGATTAATTACTCAGCAGCCTTAACAGCTGAACGCTTAGCACGGTAAGGCTTGTCTTCACCAGGAGTGAACTCAGGAACAACAACAGAGTTGATGCGGAAGACTGCTTCTTCAGCTCGAAGTACCTTGGTTCTAACCACAGCTTCAGAAAGCTTCAGTTGACGATCCAACTCAAGTACTTCTGCAGGATTACAGGTTAGGTAAACCACGGCGTAGATACCTTCGGTCTTCTTGTTGATTTCATAGGCGAAACGACGGCGACCCCAAATGTCAACGCTGTCCACGGTGCCTCCACCGTTACGGATTACGTTAAGGAATTTGTCTAGTTGGGTACCGACAGTCTTTTCGTCGACTTCTGAGTCTAGGATTACTAGAACCTCATATTTATGCATGACTAACCCACCTCCTCTGGACTAATACGGTCACGGCGTTTCCGTGACAGGAGGGTAAATGCATTGGCTATCTTTTGCGGTGAGCGCTGGGTCTCACTCAAGACAACTTCATTACTCTACCGTGAAGACCACCAGATCAGCAAGCGTTTTTTAGCTTCCTCAAGCCCCAGTGGCCCTTCATCAAGCCGAAGTTCCATTAGGAACCGATACGCTTGGCCAACTTCGGGACCTGGGCTAATGCCTAGAATCTCCATAATCTCTTCACCGGAAAGATCTGGCCTGATAGCAGCAAGCTCTTCCTGTTTCTCTAGCTCGGCGATGCGGTGCTCTAAATCATCGTAGGCATGAGCTAGCCTCTCTGCTTTCTTCTGATTTCTAGTTGTCACATCAGCTCTAGTCAGAGCATGCAATCTAGTTAGCAAATCATCGGCATCTCTGACATATCTTCTGATGGCTGAATCCGTCCAGGCTTGATCGCTATACCCAAAGAAACGAAGATGGAGTTCAATAAGCCTCGCTACCGATTTGATGGTCTCGGTATCGAAACGCAATTCCCTTAACCGCTTCGTCGCCATCTTTGCACCAACAACATCATGGTGATAGAAAGTAACCCCGCCACCAGATTCAAGTTTCCTAGTATTTGGTTTACCGATGTCGTGCATCAAAGCTGCTAGACGAAGCACTAGATCATTTTCTAGACCATACTGCTTCTCGTAATCAATTGCCTGTTCTAAAACTCTGAGAGTGTGTTCATAAACATCTTTATGGTGGTGGTGTTCATCAACTTCAAGTTTTAGAGCTGGTAACTCAGGAAAAACAATTTGTGCAATTCCGGAATCAACTAACGCCTCGATACCTTCTCTAGGTTGGTTGCCTAAAAGCAGTTTTGACAACTCAACTTGTATTCGCTCAGCAGAAACAATGCTGATTCGATCAGCCATTGATTTCATAGCCCTGAACGTGTCTTCATGAATCAAAAAACCAAGTTGCGAAGCAAATCTTGCCGCCCGCATGATTCTCAGCGGGTCATCACTGAAACTATCTTCCGGTTTCCCAGGAGTTCTGATTAGACCATCCAGTAAATCTTGGAGACCATTGAAAGGATCTACAAAAACACCTTCAGGTAAGCGAAATGCCATGCTGTTGATGGTGAAATCTCTGCGATAAAGATCCTCAGATAATTCAGTGCCAAAAGTAACAACCGGTTTTCTAGATTGTTCATCGTAGCTTTCTGCTCGGTAGGTAGTGATTTCAACACTTACCTCCCCGATTCGAGCTCCAATGGTTCCAAACTCACGACCGATATCCCAGAAAGCATCAACGCTTCCTCTGAGCACCTCAATGATTTCATCCGGTGTGGCATTGGTCGTAAAGTCAAGATCAGTGGTTGGTCTAATCAGAAAAGCGTCCCTGACTGGACCGCCGACCAGCGCTAACTCGAAGCCAGCAGCCCCGAACAGCCTGCCGAGTTTGCCAAAAAGCGGACTCGAGGTGGTCCGCTGAAGGTTAGCTAACGCTTCGGCTACGGTATGCATCGTTTTTAAGTATGCCTGTGAAAACCGTGGGCGTTAGGCTTAAGCAATGAACTCACGGCCTAAACCGCGCGTCGAGGAGACTTCAGCAGGGGGATTCGTTCTGGCTGCCGATGGCTCTCCTCGAGTTGCTGTCATCGGTCGTCGCAACCGCGGCGGTCGCATCGACTGGTGTGTTCCCAAAGGCCACCCCGAAGGTCAAGAGACTATAGACCAAGCGGCTCTTCGTGAAGTTGAAGAAGAGACTGGTTTGAAAGCAGAGATTCTAGAAAACTTAGGTTCTATCCATTACGAGTTCAGCACACCATCGGCAATAATCAGTAAAACTGTTCATCACTTTCTAATGAAGCAAATCGGTGGAGATCTAACCATCGAAAATGATCCTGATCGGGAAGCGGTAGATGTCCGATGGATTCCTGTTGAGTTGTTAGCGGAAGACCTCACTCACGAAAATGAACGACGATTAGCTTTTGTGGTTCAAGAGTGGGTGGCTAAGCAATGAGAAAACTGGTTGCCGCTTTACTGCTTTTTCCTGGAATGCTTTTCCCTGTTTCAGCCGAAGCTGCCTTACCTCCAGCCCAGGTTTACATCGTTGCTGGTTCTCCAATCACCATGGTTTCCCGCGAAACTAAAGTTCCGGTATCTGTCCAGAACAACTACGATCGACCGATTAAGGTTCGGGTACATGCGAAATCAGTTAACAATGCTCTTAGCGTTGGGAAATATGTTTCCATTACCATTCCTGCCAATTCACGTAAGGATGCATTACTTCCGATTAGTGTTCTAACTGGGGGTAAGTTCAACGTCAAAGTTTGGCTAACAACATTTACTGATATTCGAATCGGTAGTTCGGTTTATCTAAAACTCACGGCAAATCCAGATGTTGAACAAGTTATCATGATTGGTTTTGGTGCATTTATTTTAGTGCTAATCGGTTTAGGTGTTTTCCGCATGCTTCGTCGCGGAAAGGCTAGAGCATGAGTGTTCTAAAATCTTCACTGATTATGGCTAGTGGAACGGTTTTCAGCCGAATCCTTGGAATTGTTAGAGCAATTCTCTTAGCTGCCACCATCGGTGTTACCACTAACGCGGCAGATGCTTTCGGAGTTGCCAACCAATTACCGAACAACGTTTACGCAATCATCGTTGGTGGAGTTTTAAATGCGGTTCTAGTCCCCCAGATTGTCAAAGCAAGACTTCACTCTGATGGTGGTAAAGCTTACATAGATCGGTTGCTAACCCTAGCCATCGTCATCTTTGGTGGCATCACCGTGATAACTACTTTCGCCGCACCACTTCTGGTTGCCCTCTATACCAATGGTTGGAGCAGTTCTCAGCTGGCCCTGGCAACAGCTTTTGCTTACTGGTGTTTACCTCAACTTTTCTTCTACGGTTTGTATACCTTGCTAGGTGAAGTGCTAAATGCCAGGAGCAGATTTGGTCCTTATATGTGGGCCCCGGTTTTGAATAACGTGGTTGCCATCATTGGAATGCTCTTGTTCATCTGGCAGTTCGGGCTAGACCCAGTTGGTAGAAGAACGGTGGAAACCTGGGATCAAAATCAAATCGCCTTGTTAGCTGGAACCGCAACATTGGGTGTGGCAGCTCAAGCTCTTATTCTCTTTGTCTTCTGGAAGAGAATGGGTCTTACCTTCAACCTGAATTTTTCCTGGCGTGGTGTTGGTCTAACTCCGGCAATGAAAACAGCATCCTGGACCCTTGGCATGCTTTTGGTTAGCCAGATCGGTGGCGTGGTTCAGACTGCGGTTGCCTCTAAAGCCATTGGTGGCAGAACCATGCTCGGTGACCAAGAAGTTGCCATCGCATCGGTAGCAGCAATGAGTATCGCTTGGTTGATATTCATGCTCCCCCACTCAGTGGCAACGGTTTCCATCGCAACTGCATACTTCACCAGGATGTCTAACCACGCGTTGGAGAAAAAGTTTGACGAACTCAAAACTGATTTGGCTGATGGTCTTCGAACCATTGCGATGATTAGCGTCCTGGCAACAACCGGACTCATAGTTTTGGCATATCCGATTTCCCGAGTATTCGTAGGGGAACTACCCGGCACAATAGCTCTGGGCAACGTAGTGATTGCCATGGTGGTTGGATTATTGCCGTTTAGTTATGTGTTCATGATTCAACGTGCCTTTTACTCACTAGAAGACACCAGAACACCTTTCATCTTTACTGTGGCTCAAACCATATTCAACATAGTTGGATCAATACTTATAGCTATCTATGTAGATCATGTTTGGACAGTGGTGGCACTTGCCTTGCTAACTTCTTGCACAATCTTGATTCAAGCAATTCTCGCCTTCTTCATGTTCAGGAGAAAATTTGGATCACTTGGCCATAGCCACCTAACTATTGCCACTGGTAAATTCATTATCGCCGCTGTCGTTTCAGGTCTTATTGGTTTTGCGATTTTGCAGTTGCTAGGTGGTGCGCACCCTGGAACTTTCCCCGTGTTATCTATTGTTAGTTCAACTATCACCTGTGCCATCATCGGTACCGTTATGACTTTTGTTTATTTGACGATTTTGAAAATCTTCAAAATGGACGAAATAGAGGCGCTGGAGAAACCGATCAAACGCCTGTTCAGCAGATTCAATCAGCGAGACTAAACTTGTTTTAACTCAATCCAATCTGGAGTTAAAATGCGTCAAGTCATCATCATCGGATCCGGCCCTGCCGGTTACACAGCAGGAATATACGCTGCCCGTGCTGGATTAAATCCTCTGCTCATTGCATCATCAGTTGAAGCTGGTGGTGAATTGATGAAGACCACTGAAGTTGAAAATTATCCAGGCTTTCCTAATGGTCTTCAGGGGCCAGAACTTATGGACGCTTTCCGCGCTCAAGCTGAAAGATTTGGTACTGAAGTGTTATTGGATGACGTTATTGAAGTCGATCTCAAAGAAAAAACTAAAATCGTTAAGACCGGCAACGGATTAACTTTTGAAGCTAAGACCGTGATTCTTGCAACTGGTGCTGCTTATCGTGAACTTGGGCTACCAAAAGAAAAAGAGCTCAGCGGTTATGGAATTTCGTGGTGTGCTACTTGCGATGGTTTCTTCTTTAGAGAAAAAACTATCGCCGTTGTTGGTGGTGGTGATTCAGCCATGGAGGAAGCCAACTTCCTAACTCGTTTTGCGAGCAAGGTTTATTTAATTCACCGTCGCGACAGCTTCAAAGCTTCCAAGATTATGCAAGACCGCGCTCTGAATAATCCAAAAATTGAAGTCATTTGGAACTCAGAAGTTGTTGAGCTAAAAGGTGATGGCCGGCTAAACGGTGTTGTGTTGAAAAATACCGTAGACGGTTCAACAAGCAACTTAGATTTGGACGGTTTGTTTATAGCTATTGGAAATGATCCAAGAGTTTGGTTGGTAAAAGACCAAGTAGAACTAACCGCAGAACAGTTCATCAAAGTTGAAGGAAGATCATCAAAAACTACTTTGCCTGGAGTGTTTGCAGCTGGGGACGTAATCGACCCAACATACCGACAAGCCATTACTGCAGCCGGTTCAGGCTGCGTGGCTGCCCTAGACGCGGAACACTACCTAACCGAATTAGAATAGAAACATCACTAAAGGAGTAAAGATGTCAAAACACGTAACCACCGCAACTTTTCAGAGCGATGTCTTGTCTTCGGACAAGCCAGTTCTAGTAGATTTCTGGGCTGAATGGTGTGGGCCATGCCGCATGGTTTCGCCTATCCTTGATGAAATTTCAACAGAACACGGTGACAAGTTGACTATTGTAAAAGTCAATGTCGACGAAGAACCAGCTCTAGCTCAGCAATACGGGATTACCTCAATCCCAGCGTTGCATGTTTTCCAGGGGGGACAAGTTGTGAAGCAAATTGTTGGCGCAAAGCCAAAGGTAGCTTTGCTCTCGGATCTTCAGGACTTCATTAACTAGTCCAAAATAAAGAAACACCGCCATTGAATACACAGTGGCGGCTTTCTTTTATCTGTGGAAAACTATCCACAGGATTTATCCACAGGTAAAAGGTGTCATATGTGGATAACTCTGGAGCTAAAAGTCTGTATCTTGTCCCAGATCCTTCAAAATTCTCTTCATGTCATCGATACTGGCAAAATCTATTTCGATTGTTCCTTTACGTAGGCCCATTTTAATTCGAACCGAAGTATTTAATTTATCCCCGATTTTTTCGGCTAAAACTTTCAACGATTCTTGGCGCTTGCCTGGGCGTATTGTTGCTTTCCCAACAACTGGCTTGGCTGCTTCCTCAGTAGCTCTAACAGATAGGCCCTGATTAATGACCTTGTTAGCCAATGCAATCATTTGTTCTTGATCTTCAAGGGACAAAATTGCTCGTGCGTGACCGGCACTGAGCACACCGGCAGCAACTTTGGTTTGAATGCTGACCGGAAGTTTCAAAAGTCTGAGAGTGTTAGTGATTTGAGGTCGAGATCTAGATAGCTTGTCAGCCAGCTGGTCTTGTGTGCAGCCATACTCTTCGAGAAGTTGTTGGTATGCGTTTGCCTCTTCGATTGCATTTAGGTCACTTCTGTGCAAGTTTTCCAAGAGGGCATCGCGAAGCATCTCGTTATCACTGGTTTCACGAATAACTGCAGGAATTTGGGTCAAACCTGCTTCCTTGGAAGCTCGCAAGCGACGCTCTCCCATGATCAATTCATATTTGTCAACACCATTTTGTTTACCAAGTGAACGCACTGAGATGGGCTGTAGAACACCAAATTCTCTAATACTCCCAACTAATTCTGCAAAGTCTTCTGGATCAAAATTTGTTCTCGGTTGCTTAGCGTTCGGGGCGATGTCGTCAATAGTCAGATAGCCAAAAGTGGCCCCCGGAACTGGGACCAAGTCGGCCGGCGAGTTAGTTGAACCGCCAAAAAAGACACTAATCGGGTTGCCATCAGCGGGCCTTTCCATACGGTCATTGCCTAGGTTCGCTCCAGGAATCAGAGCACCGATCCCCTTACCTAAACCACCCTTTTTCTCAGCCATGCATTATGCCTTTCCCTGCTATTTCAATAGCTGCTTCCATATAGGAAATTGCGCCATTTGAAGATCTGTCGTAAGTAATTACGGTTTGCCCGTAGCTAGGAGCTTCTGCAACCCCGATTTGACGTGGGATTACAGTTTCAAGAGTTTGAGTTGGAAAATGCGTTCTAACATCCTCGACCACAGCCATATTTAGTTTGGTTCTGGAGTCATACATGGTCAGGAGAATAGTCGAGAGAGCTAGGTTAGGGTTTGAGAAAGACCTGATCATGTCGATGGTTACCTTTAGCTGGGTAAGCCCTTCCAGGGCGTAGTATTCACACTGAATTGGGATAATTACCTCTGTTGCTGCGGTAAAAGCGTTGATGGTCAATTGGCCAAGGCTCGGGGGGCAGTCGATAAAAACATAATCTGGCTTGTCCGTAGCGGTCTTCAAATAGGCTTCAAGAGCGTTTTTCAAGCGATATTCGCGACCCATTAGCGAATAGAGCTCCATTTCAGCGCTTGCTAATTTGAGGGTCGCCGGTATGCAAAGAAGGTTGGTGGATTCTGGGCTCTGGTTTACCAAGTCTTGAAGCGGAACATTTCCGACCAGTCCGTCATAGATGGACTTTACTTCAATTCGGTGCTCAATTCCGAGGGCTGTCGAAGCATTTCCTTGTGGATCTAGGTCAATTACTAGAACATTCATTCCTTTTTCAGCTAGGGCAACTGCAAGGTTGACTGCTGTTGTGGTCTTTCCAACCCCGCCTTTTTGATT
>DDPP01000086.1 GCA_002342255.1 Micrococcales bacterium UBA2465 | reverse complement strand
TTGCGCGGAGAGAGCCTGAGCATCTATGATTTCGTGAAGATAGCGAAAGCGGTTCAGGAATGATTTTCAAGCGCAAGCCTAAACAAACTGATATCTTCAGCGACCTACCTCAAATTACTGAGGTCAGAGAGGCAGTAAAGGCTGATACCAGAAAACATGGTCGCCGAGCCATGCTGATACCTGATGCTCCCTATAATGATGATCCGGCGGCAGATCTGCTTTTAGCTAACACCGGTAAGCAAAAAGAGCAGTGGCTTTCAATCATCTTCGAGAGTGATGTTCGTGAAGCTAAGCAGCTAGCCATTGCTGCTTTTCTGCAAAATAACTATCGGGTGCAAAAGTGGTGGTCTAACTCGATAGCGCTGATGTATTTGAAATGGCGGGTTCAGGCTAAAAATACTTCTAGCGAAGACAATCTGCTTCGACTTACGGTTGAGATGCCAACTACAATCGGTCTTTGCTATAACTTATTCACTTCAACAACATTGTATGGAGACAGATTCCGCAGGTTCTTGAAGTTGGCTCAAGATGAAAAACTTGTAATTAGTTTTAACGACAACACCAGAGCAACCATTAGTTTTCTTTCATCTCAAGATGGCTGTTCGGTAATTGTTGAACATGAGTTTCTAGAGACCGCTCTTGGAAAAAAAGAAAAAACCAAATACTGGCAGCAAATATTCCAAGAACTGATTGAGCAGGTGAGCCGATGATAAAAGCTAGCTCACCAGCAAAAGTCAATCTGCTTTTCCAAGTTGGACCACTTGAGTCCAATGGTTATCACCAGGTAATTTCTCTTTATCTGGAATTAGATCTTCGTGAAGAGATTTCCATAGCTAAAGGAAAACCAGGAACTGGTGTGAGAATTACAGTGACCGGAGATAGTTTGCCAGCAAGACACCTCAATGCTGTTCCAAAAGATAAAAGCAATTTGGTATATCAAGTTGTCGAATACTTTTTTGGAAGAAACAACATTGAGCTGCTAGATCTTGAAATTCATATTCATAAGAGCGTTCCCGTCGCTGGCGGAATGGCTGGCGGATCAGCCGATGCTGCAGCCATGATGGTAGCGGTTAATGAGTTCTTGGCTTTTGAGTATGGGGTTGAACGTTTGCCCATGGCAGAACTGGTGTCTTTAGGTGCTGATTTTGGTTCGGACGTTCCCTTCAGTTTGATGGGCGGGCTAGCTTTGGGAACTGGCCGAGGAGACCATCTGGTTGCGTGGCCAGCACTTTCCTTCGAGCCACATTTTGTCTTAGTAATAAGCCCGGAAGGGTTATCTACCCCAGCGGTTTTTGCTAAGTTCGATGAACTTGGTGGCGGTAGTGAATTTAGCGAAGTATTGCATCCCGCCACTGTTCAGGAACTAGCTGGATTGATGGCTAACGACCTTCAGGAGGCCGCTGTTGCCCTGCTTCCTTCCATCGAGAACAACATTTCTAGGTTGAGAGAAGTCGGGGCTCTAGCCGCAATGGTGTCTNNTTTCTAGGCTGAGAGAAGTCGGGGCTCTAGTCGCTATGGTCTCTGGATCGGGGCCAACGGTTTTGGGATTATTTGCTGACTCTGAAACTGCAGCCAAGGCAAGCCAACTACTAAATGCAGAAGGGCTCTTGGCTTTGCCTGCTAGAGCCAGTTATTCAGGAACAAGGCTGCAAAACTAAAACATCTGGCAGACTTATTAGGTCAAGCAACCCTTGAATTGCTCCCTAGTGTAACGGCAGCACGGCACCCTTTGGAGGTGTTCGGTCCAGGTTCGAATCCTGGGGGAGCAGCGCTTAGCAAACACCTTGGAGGTTCAATGAGCGAGCAGCACCTAGCGGTAGTCGTTTTGGCTGCTGGTGAAGGTATTCGAATGCGCTCAGCAACTCCTAAAGTTATGCATGAAATTGCCGGCCTGCCGATGCTGGCTCATGCTTTAGCCACGGCCAGCTCAATTAACGCCCAGTATGTAATTCCAGTTATTCGTCATGAAAAAGAAAAACTGGAACAATACATCCACACCTTCTATCCAAAAGTCCACATCGCTCACCAGGATGAAATCACTGGAACCGGTAGAGCTTTGGAATGCGGTTTGAATGTTTTACCGGAAGGTTTCAATGGCGCTGTTGTTGTTACCAGCGCAGATGTTCCACTTTTAGATGTTCAAACTATTGAAGCNNATGCTTGAGGTCCATTTGGAATCTGGTGCAGGAGCAACTTTACTCACTGCAGTTTTTGAAGATCCAACTGGTTACGGTCGTATTGTTAGAAACTCAGATGGTGATTTTGTTTCGATTGTTGAACATCGTGATGCCAGTGAAGAGCAACTAGGAATTCACGAAGTGAATGCCGGTGTGTATGTTTTCGACTTTGACTTAGTGAAATCTGCTCTTGGCAACATTGGCACCAATAACAAAGCTGGTGAGAAATATCTAACCGATGCTTTAGCTGAAATCTTGAAAATGGGTAAGCCGGTTAAAGCGCTTGCGGTTAGAGATAACTGGTTGGTTGCCGGAGTGAACAACAGAATTCAACTTCAACAAGTTAGCGCTGAACTGAATAGAAGAATTTGTGACGGATGGATGCTGGCTGGAGTTACCATCATGGATCCAAGTTCTACTTATATTGATGTGACCGTTGAGCTAGGTGAAGATGTTACTTTGCTTCCTGGCACTTTGCTCAAAGGCATCACCAAAATTGGTTCAGGTTCCGTTATTGGTCCTGAAGTCACTATTCACGATTCAACAGTTGGCCAGAACTGCACCATCAAGAAATCAGATATCAACGGGTCGGTTATTGAAGCAGAAGCCACAGTTGGACCATTTAGCTATCTTCGACCAGGCACTCATCTAGGTGCAGGTGGAAAGATCGGCACCTTTGTTGAAACCAAGAATGCCAAGATTGGTGCNNGGTAGCAAGATTCCACACCTAAGTTATGTAGGGGATGCAACCATTGGCGAACAAAGCAACATTGGTGCTGGAACCATCTTTGCTAACTATGACGGGGTGAATAAGCATCACACCACCATCGGTTCCCATGTGAGAACTGGATCACACAACGTATTTGTTGCTCCAATTGAAATCGCTGATGGCGCTTATACGGCTGCTGGAACAGTGGTCCGTAAAGATGTTGCGGCGGGGGATTTGGCAATGAATGTTGCCCCACAGAGAAACTTAGCTGGCT
>DDPP01000091.1:2227-3750 GCA_002342255.1 Micrococcales bacterium UBA2465 | reverse complement strand
ACTGGAAGGTTATCCTCATCGGCTAGACCAATCGGAACTGAAATACCAGGAGAACCAGCAAGGTTAGCTGGAATGGTTGCAATGTCATTCAAATACATAGCCAAAGGATCTGAAACCTTTTCACCGAACTTGAATGCTGTGGTTGGAGCTGTTGGCGAAATCAACACATCTGCTTTAGCAAAAGCTGCATCAAAATCTCTTTGAATTAGGGTTCTAACCTTTTGCGCTGCTCCATAGAACTTGTCAAAAGAACCGCTGGATAGCGCATAGGTGCCAAGAATAATTCTGCGNNCTGCGCTTCACTTCAGGACCAAATCCTGCTTCACGGGTAGCGGCCATAACTCTTTCGATAGTTGGGTTACCTTCAGGGGTAACTCTCATGCCGAATCTTACCGAGTCGAACTTAGCTAGGTTAGATGAAGCTTCAGCAGGAAGGATTAGGTAATAAGCATCGATTGCGTATTCAAAACTCGGGCAATCAACTTCAACAATCTCACCGCCGTTATCGGTAATGATTTGAATTGCTTCAGCAAAACGATTTCTAACCCCCTGCTGGAAACCATCACCAGCAAGCTGTTTGATTAGACCAAACTTTTTACCCTTTAGAGTTCCGCGCTTAGCCGCTTCCACCATGGAACCTAGCGAGTTAGGAAGCGATGTTGAGTCGTGTGGATCGTGACCGGCAATTACGTCTTGCAAATATGCTGCATCCAGGACGTTTCTTGCAACCGGTCCTATTTGGTCAAGTGATGAAGCAAGAGCAATCAAACCGTATCTGGAAACAGCGCCGTAAGTTGGTTTAGTTCCAACTGTTCCGGTAACGGCTCCTGGGAATCTAATTGAACCACCGGTATCTGAACCAATGGCCAGAGGTGCTTGGAATGAGGAAATAACTGAAGATGAACCACCACCAGAACCACCAGGGATTCTTTCTAGATCCCAAGGATTCTTGGAAGGTCCATAGGCAGAAAACTCAGTTGATGAACCCATAGCAAATTCATCGAGGTTGGTTTTACCAAGAATTGGCATGAGCTGATTGCGCAACTTAGTAACAACTGTTGCATCGTATGGTGCTACCCAACCTTCAAGAATCTTTGATCCAGCAGTTGTTGGCGCATCGGTAGTAGTTAGGTTGTCTTTTACGGCAACTGGCAGACCAGCAAGTAACGGGAGTTTCTCCCCCTTAGCACGAAGTTCGTCAACTTTCTTGGCAGTTGCTAATGCGCTTTCTGCAGATATGTGGAGGAAGGAGTGAACCGCATCGCCAACTTTAGCAATCTGGTCAAGGTGGGCTTGGGTAACTTCAACAGATGAAACCTCACCCTTAGCCATCAGGTCAATAAGCTCTGCAGCGTTTTTCTTGATTAGTTCAGACATCGGTTTTACTCCTCGTCCAAAATCGCGGCAACACGGAATCTGCCCTGAGCACTGTCGGGTGCTCCAGAAAGAGCCTGTTCTTGGGATAGTGAAGGAATAACTTCATCCTCACGGAAAACATTGCTCAGTGGAATCGGGTGGCTGGT
>DDPP01000091.1:0-2203 GCA_002342255.1 Micrococcales bacterium UBA2465 | reverse complement strand
GCTTCGGTGAGGTCGATTCTTGCCAAACCGGCCAAATGACGCACCAAATCAGGGGTTATTTCAGACACTGGGTTCCTTCGAGACTAGATAAATCAAGTATATCGGGCTAACGCCTAAGCGGAATCTCAACTAAACTTACATAGTTGTCTTGTCTTAGACAACGGGATTTCCAGGAGATTTGAAAAATGGCTGAAGAAGAGGACTTTGACATTGTGATGCGCGGTTACGACCGTGATCAGGTAGATAAGACTTTGGATGAGATGAGGCTCGAGATTGAGCACCTCACCAGCTATAACGAGAGCGCTGCCAGCGAGATCTCTATCCTGAAGGCTGAAGTTGAAAACCTCAAAGAGCAGGTTAAAAAAGGTGGCCCTAACGGCTATGCAGCCCTAGGTGCTCAATTCGAGCAAACCCTACGTTTGGCTGAAGAACAAGCCAAAAAGATGATTGCCGATGCAGGTCAGGATGCCCTTCGTATTCGTGACGAAGCCAAGGGTGAAGCAGACCTAGTAAAGCGCACCGCTAAAGACAAGGCTGATCGCGTTGTTCAAGAAGCAGAAATCCGCATGGAAGAGGCGCGCCTAGAAGCTGACCGCAAATACGGTGAAATGCTTAACGAAGCCGCCGCATCACTTGCCGAAGCAACCGAAAAGATTCAGACTGCCCAGCGCGAAGCCGGAGCTATTAGATCTGATGGTGAAAGATATGCCGCTGAACTGCGTGCCCAGGTTCACCGTGAGACTGAGGAAGCTCGTGCTCTTGCTACCGAACTAAGCCAAAGAACAGCCCAGGCCAGAGTTGAACTTGAAGCGGAGTTGAAGGCAAAGCGCGATGAAGCTGAACAGGAAGCGCTTCGTATTTACCAAGCTGCTGTTGCTCAGGCTCAAGCACTGAACGCAGAGGCTACCAGATCACTTGCTGACTCTTCAGCCCGTGCCGCTGAAATTCTTTCTGAAGCAGAGCGTGTTTCAAGAGAAGCTCGTAACACCAGAGATGAAATTCTTGAAGACTCACAAAAGCGCGCAACCGACCTAATTAACCAATCACGTCGTCGCGCTGAGACGCTTTCTCGCAAGGCTCAGGGTTATGCAGAAAATGCCATCAAAGATGCTCGTGAAAGACTGAACAAGCTTTCTGAAGAGCGCGAAGAAGTTGCAGACTTCCTAGATTCAATGAGTAAATTGATGTCAACCGAGTCGATGGTTTCCGTTGACGAAGCTGAAATCAACCCTGAAAACTAATTTAGTTTTTCAGCAAACTGCTCTTCACTAATTACTGGAACACCAAGAGTTTCAGCCTTAGCCAACTTTGAGCCGGCATTAGCACCGGCAACAACAAACGCGGTGTTCTTAGATACTGAAGAAGCAGCCTTGCCACCATTACTAATTATGATTTCTTCAATTTGTTCTCTGGTGTAATTTTCGAGAGTTCCAGTGACCACGATGCTCATGCCGGTGAACTTACCATCGATGTTTAGGCTGCCCGGTCCTTTGTGATCTGGGATCTCTAGTAATACTCCACTCTTGCGCCAAGATTCAATCAAGTTACGGTGCCAATCAACTCCAATCCAATCCTTTAAGGACTTGGCAAGAATTGGACCTACACCATCAACTTCAGACAGTTCTGCTTCACTAGCTCCAAAAATTCGATCAATCGACCCGAAGTGGTTAGCCAAAGATCTCGCTGCAACTGGACCAACATGTCTAATGGAGAGCGCAACAATTATTCGCCAAAGCGGTTTGGTCTTGGCATCTTCAATGTTTGCTAAGAGTTTGATTGCAACCTCGGCAGGAACGACATTCTTTTGTTTATCCAGCTTGCTAAAGAACTTAACAATTTTTGGTTTACCATCTTCGTCTAATTTAGGTAAACCGGTGTCTGGATCCAAAACGTAAGCTTCAACAGGCAGCAATTGTTCCATTTTTAGGTTGAACAAATCGGCTTCATTTTTCAGTGGGGTAGTTTTTGGATCAACCGGCTGAGTCAAAGCACAGGCAGCTACATAACCTAAAGCTTCAATGTCTAATACTCCCCTAGAGCCGATGTATGCCACCCGTTCACGAAGCTGAGCTGGACAACCAGCTGAGTTTTGGCAGCGCAGATCAACATCACCTTCACTGGCCGGGGCTAGTTTCGCACCGCAGTCAGGGCAGACCTTTGGCATAACGAATTCTTTTTCTTTGCCAGTGCGCAATTCAACTAC
>DDPP01000076.1:6590-6784 GCA_002342255.1 Micrococcales bacterium UBA2465 | reverse complement strand
TCTGAGAACTGATCCACCTAGAGCGTTCCAGTTTTGTGAAGTTGCTGCTCGCATACCGGCATCGCCTAGAGTAACCCAAAGCTTTCCATCTGGTCCAATAGCTAAACGACCACCGTTATGGGTAGTTGATAAACCACTGCGGTTGATTCCTTTGAGCAGAACTCTCTGATTGGCTAAAGTCCAGTTGCCATCAA
>DDPP01000076.1:1683-6472 GCA_002342255.1 Micrococcales bacterium UBA2465 | reverse complement strand
CCTAAAGTTCCACCCTCACAGAACTTAATACAGGGTGGTCTGGTTGAAGTGAAAGCAACCTTAGTTGCTTTCAGATCTTTATCTATTTGCAGAATAGTTCCACTGTTACGTTCATCTACCAAAGCTTGACCATCAGGTAAGAACAATAACTCCCACGGGGCTTCCAAGTTAGTCAAGATGTTGGTTGGAGTTCCAGTAGGAATTACATAACTCTTCTTAACTTCAACTATTGGTTTAGTAGTTGGGGTAGGTCCTTGAGAGTTACCGGCAGCAAAGGCAAAAACCCCGCCGAAGAAGACAGCGAAAATCGCTATTGCTTCGAAAAGCGGGTCTTTGTGTGGCTTCGTGGTCTTTGGCAATCTGTCTCTCATTTCTTGGGGAACCCAAGTCTGGTGCTTGTCTGTTATTGATGTCCCTTGTATTCAGAATACTTCCCTGCAGAGATTCTTTCGGTCAAAAGTGCGCTAACGATAGACAGCGCGGGCAGATCAGAGCTCTGTCCGTTGCCTTAGTGTGGGATAACTAAAGTTTTTAGAGCCAGATAGGCTCGGTGATTTCATCAGCTAGATTTACTAAATCTTTAGTCTTAAGCCCGGGCCAACCATGAATTGGCTTTAACCACTTCGCTGGAATAGCCGAATAACCCCATCGAGCACCCAGTAAACCTCCGGCAATAGCAGCAACGGTGTCAGTGTCATTACCTACTCTCACCGCTGCTTCAATCCCAGCCACCAGATGACTTGGGTCTTCGGTCTGGTTGAGCCGAATAGCTGAGTAAGCAGCCTGAATGGCATGTATTACCCAACCATTATTGGCAAACTCGGTGGGACTGGAAGCGCTCTCCGCTTGGTCAAAAATCTCATTCCAGTAGTTCTGCCTAAATGCCGGTAACTCATTTATGGCCAACTGAATACCGTCGAAGTTCTCAAAAAGAATTGCATGTCTAATCGCTTTAGACCAAATAACGCAAGCTTCTCGGCAATCTAGATCCATGTGGGTTAGTGAACTGATTTGATCAGCTGCGATACCAACTGATTCAGGATTACTCAAAAAAGGAAGAGCAACTGCCGCGGTTCTCATCAGCGAGCCATTTCCGGCAGCTCGCTCATGACTGTCTAAATATTCAGTCGCAGATTCAGTCAAGTCAGCTGCTGTTTTACCTTTAGCGTTTTTAAGAACTTTCCTGGTTTGAATACCAATATCTTTGGGTGAAGATTTGAACCATTCGAAAAATTCTTCGGCTACCAAATCCAATTCAGTAATTAGGTTTCCTCTTTTAGCTGCTCGAGCGATAGCCACCATCATTGCGGTGTCATCGGTGTATTCACCTAAGTCAAATAATTTTGCTTTGAAAACCACCGGTTCGGAATCTGGTAGCGGTGCTTGAAATTCATAACCTGCACCTAATGCATCAGCAACCGCGGTTGCCACTAGTGCTCCGCGCGCCCGATCTAGGATTGCTTCCTTTTGGTAATTCATTTCTGTCTGTTTTTTAGAGTGAATGAAGCAATTAGAACTGTTATCAGTGCTGCTAATAGCGATGCAATCAGCGCTTGTTTGTGAAATAATTCTTGGTCTTTGAAAACAATGTCATTTACAAAGAAAGCAACCGTGAAACCTATGCCACCCAATACAGAAAGACGGGCATAGGTTTTCCGAGACAAACTATCTTTGCTGAATTTACTACCTAGGTATGCTCCGATGGTAATACCAATGCTCTTACCAACAACTCTCAGCAAAACACCGATACCAACAACTGAAGTTACAACAGCCGCGATTGAAGTGTCGAGCTTTATACCCAGTGAGCTAAATGCATATAAGGGCAAAACAATTAGGTTAATTAGCGGTAGCAGTAATTCTTGAAGTCGATGAGCGAATTTGCTTGGAATCAACAAACCAATTACAGCGCTACCGGTAACAATGAGTGCTGTCACAACATCACTTCTAAGAAACATTGCAATAACCAAGATGGCTAAAAGGTCATCAATAATTGCAAAAGCTAACAGGAACTGTCGGCTACCCCTAGGCATTCTTGAACCAAAGATGGTAAACACTGCCAAGGCAAAGGTGATGTCGGTTGCCATCGGAATTGCCCAACCCTTGCTAGCTATCGGATCCGAATAGGTAACCAGGTAATACAAGCCGGCAGGGATCATAGCTCCGATTAGCGCTGCAAAACCAGGGATGAGCAGAGCTTTACGGTTGACGAAGACACCGTTAGTTAGCTCATCTTTGAGCTCTAAGCCGATATAGAAAAAGAAAATAGCTAGGGCTAATTCAGCAAAATGATGGATCGATTTCAGAGATTCTTCAAAGCCAGAAACCTGGTTGGCAAAGATTAGTCCCAGCAATCCGGCTAGGACAATGAAGACCGCTGCGTTACGTTCAGACTTGATAAAAGACAACACCATCTAAGCCTAAGGGCATTAGGTAGGCTTACAGAATGACCTCTGAACGCAAAGAACGCAGCTGGATTTTCAACTATTTTGGCTCAGGAATGATCTGGGGTTCATCTTTCTTCTTTATTGCTATCGGCAACACAGCTTTCCCACCTATCGGCCTTGGGTTTTGGCGATGTCTACTTGGAGCGCTAATTCTTTACACCATCATGCTCTTTCGCGGGCTTAAGTTGCCTAAGAACCCAAAGTTCTTTCTCCTTACTTTTGCTCTAGGAACATTTAACACTGCGATCCCATTCGCCCTATTCTCTTTTGGTGAGCATCACGTTTCATCCGCTTTTGCCGGGATGGCTAATGCAATTACTCCGGTGGCAACAGTAATAGCTCTGCTGACTGTTTTTCGTGGTGAAAAGGTGACCAGAAATCAGATCCTGGGATTGTTCATCGGTGTGGTGGGTGTGTTAACCCTTATCGGAGTCTGGGATGGTGTTAAGACCGATAACTGGCTTGGGGTTCTAGCTGTTGTAATTGGAGCCAGTTGTTATGGTTTTGGTGGTCCGTTCATCAGGAGATTCATTCAACCGATGAATCAACCTTATGAAGTCGCAGCTTTTGGACAGATTGCTGGTGCTGCAGTGGTCTTAGCTCCGTTTTATTTCAGTCAACCACTTACCACGGGTCCGATTACCGTTCAAGCGATCGGTGCAGTAATGGTTCTAGGTATGTTCGGAACAGCCATCGCCTATATCCTTTACTATCCGCTTCTGAAACAGGTTGGTTCTGCGGTTAGTTCCTCGGTTACCTTATTGACTCCTCTGATTGCAGTTAGTTTGGGGGTTATCATCTTGCATGAACAGTTGAAGTGGCATGAACCGGTTGGTGGTTTGATTATTTTGTTAGGGGCAGCCGTTGCCCAAGGACTGTTCAGAAGACGTAAAACTCAGACCGTCTAGTTAGCGAATACTAACTTTCAATTCTGCATAAGCACCTTTAGGAACAACCGGATGCTTTGGAGCAATCGGTTCAAGCAACTTGAAAGCTTTACCTAATTCAGGTCTTTGATCTTGTTCACCTTTATTTGGCCAGTGAGCGCAAGCCCACTCTGCTTGAGCGGCAATGCTCAAAGATGGGTTTACCCCTGGGTTAGCCGATAGAGCTGCCCCATCAAAGATGTGTAATCCTGGTTGCCCAAAAACTCTAAGGTATCCATCTAAAACACCATTCTCAGGGCTATCCGCTATTACAGCTCCCCCTAGGAAGTGAGCGGTCATTGGAATACCAAACGGTTCAGTGATGACTGCACCTGCGGTTCCATCGAACTGTTCAGCTAGAGCCTGGGCTAGCTCATGTCCTTGAGGAACCCAGGCTGGGTTCTTCTCACCGTGACCCTGTCGAGAACTAACTTTCTTACCTAAAACACCACGCTTTAGATAAGTAATCAGTGAATTATCTCTAGCTTGCATAACCAAGAGAATAAGAGTTCGCTCCGGCCATGATCTCAAGCTATACATGCTTGGCAGTCTAAAAAACTTTTTGAATGTTGCAACCAATAACCACCAAAGATTTGGGGTTTGACCTTTAGGGCCTGATGCCATCACCGATTCCATGATGCCCATGAAACCTGAGCCTCGGCCATATCTGACTGGTTCAACGTGAGTGTGTTCATCTGGAAAAACTGAAGAAGTAATTGCTGAACCTAAAGAGAAATCAATCTTTTTGGATTTAGCAACAACACCTAAAAGCGATTCGCTGTTGGTTCTACTCAGGTAACCGAGCTTGGAACTTATTCCCTGCAGATTTCCATTAGATCTTGTTTTATGCAACAGTTTTGCTGTTCCTAGTGCACCAGCTGCAACCACAACTTGATCGGCTGTATAGGTTTTGGTTTTCTGCCAACCAGAACTTTTTCTTGTTCTAATTTCAAAACCATCTGCTGTGTCAATGACATCGGTAACAGTGGTTTCTGCGATAACTTGGGCTCCTGCTTTTTCAGCGAGGTAAAGGTAGTTTTTCACCAGTGTATTTTTAGCACCATGACGACAACCAGTCATACACTCACCACAGTTCAAACAACCAGTTCTACTAGGTCCGGCTCCACCAAAGTATGGATCTTCTTTGGTTTTACCTGATTCACCAAAGTAGATACCTAATGGAGCCATTTGAAAACTGTCTCCATAGCCTAACTTTTCAGCTCCTTTGCGAAGTTCTATGTCTGACGGAGAAAGATAAGGGTTAGTTTCAACACCGAGCATCTTCTCGGCTTGAAGATAATAAGGAGCTAGAGTTTTCTCCCAGTCGCAGAGATTAGACCAAGATCCGGTCTTGAAGAAAGATGTTGGTGGACGATACAAAGTATTGGCGTAAACCAATGAGCCACCGCCAACCCCAGC
>DDPP01000076.1:1551-1623 GCA_002342255.1 Micrococcales bacterium UBA2465 | reverse complement strand
AGGAACTTCTTTAGCTGCCAGGAGTTCTTAGCAAAGTCCTGGTCTTCATATCTTTTGCCTGCTTCAATTACC
>DDPP01000076.1:994-1464 GCA_002342255.1 Micrococcales bacterium UBA2465 | reverse complement strand
TTACAACATCAAAGTCTTTAGTCCTCATACTGAACCCAGGTAGTTACCGTTCTAAAACCAACCTTCTCATATAGCCTTAGTGCTCCAGACTCATTACCGGTATCCACCCCTAGGTCAACCAGTTTGAATCCTCTAGCTGCATAGACCGCCAAGGCTTTCCGCAGCAAATACTCGCCATAGCCTTTACCTTGGAAGGCGTAGCTAACCCCAAGGTTCTGGACATATCCAGTGAGTTCATGGGCCACTTCATCATTAATCAGGATGTAACCGGCTGGAACATCATTTTCACTAATCAAATAAACCTGTGAGATTTTCATCAGGTTATCTCTTCTAGCTATCTCTAAATACTCTTCAAAAGGTCTTGGCACAAAGCCAAAGTGTTTACTAAACGCATCACGAAGAAGAGTGTGCATAATCTTTAGTTCTGAATCCGAATTTAGATCCAATTGGCGAACCGAAGTGTTTGGAGG
>DDPP01000076.1:0-946 GCA_002342255.1 Micrococcales bacterium UBA2465 | reverse complement strand
TTACAAGTTATCCAAAATTTCCAACCATCGCCGAAACCTTTAGCCTGCTCTCTAAAGAAACCTAGTGCTTCATCAAGCCGATCAGATTCAGGAAGGATTGATATGTCGACTTGGAAGCGCTTGGAATTGCTGTTCGGATTCAAGTTGCCGATGGCAAACGCTTCTCCACCCTCTTTATCAAAGAGAATCCATGCTGGGTTGACATCCGGGTAACCCGCTATAAATTCCTCTGCCCAAGCAACTCCATTAGTGCCAAGTTCTGGTGCCACGGACATATTGTGTTCGTTAAATATGCGAAGCACCAGATCAATGTCTGTTGTAGTTGCTTCTCTAGCAAACATTATGGATGTCTGAGCGGGGTGGCGGCTAAGCGCTCCTGAGCCACCCAACGTTCTTGGTAACCGGCTGAAGATGAGAGTAGGTCTAGGAATGGCTTAGGGTCAAATTCTTCAGGACCCATCACCCCAACACCTTCCCAAACACCTTGAGCAATAAGTTCCAGGGCTATCAACGGGTTGAAAGCAGTCTGGGCGACAACAGCTTGAGCCTCTATAGCTGCCATGGTCTCTGCGTTATCGGCAACGTGGTAGATGTAGGTGGCTCTAGGTGAACCATCTTTAGATTTACCAGTTACTAAAACACCGGCACAGGTTTTACCGGTCATGCGTGGACCGATAAAAGCTGGATCCGGAAGAACTGATGCAACAACGTCTCTAGGAGCTACTTCAACTGGACCAAGTGCAGAACGAACTCGAACCAACTTGGTTGCATCTAAACCTAAACGGTGCATAGTCTTCAAAACTCCGATGAAGTCAGCACCAAGGCCGTATTTGAAACTGACTCTGCCAACGTTCATGGTTCTAGGCAACATGGTGATTTCTTCGTGCTCGATGTTCACACATTCAACTGCACCGATGCCCTCTGGGAACTCAAAGATCTCTGGTTC
>DDPP01000037.1:4841-6112 GCA_002342255.1 Micrococcales bacterium UBA2465 | reverse complement strand
GAAGTCCAATCCAAAACTACTTTTCCACCGCTACCGGCACGAGCAATTTCAAAACCTTCGCGCCAATCCTTAGCAGGCAACCGGTTAGTAATTACAGAGGAGATTCTTTCTCGAAGAACATCACTGGATTTCAGCATTGAGCTCATTGCGGTCCAGGTCTCAAACATTTCACGACCAT
The DNA here is from genome assembly GCA_002342255.1 of Micrococcales bacterium UBA2465. Classification (GTDB taxonomy): domain Bacteria; phylum Actinomycetota; class Actinomycetes; order Actinomycetales; family Microbacteriaceae; genus Rhodoluna. Next base: position 5,934 of record DDPP01000037.1, on the reverse strand, counting down.
AAATACCTTTTAGGGTGAGCATGTGAGTAACTACTTTTGACCAGTCGATGTCGATTGGTTCTGAAGGTAAACCCAGCATGGCAACTCGGCCACCGTGATTTAGGTTTTCAATCATCTCCGGAAGAGCACTCTTATGCCCTGACATTTCAAAACCAACATCGAAGCCTTCAACCATGCCTAGTTGAACTTGGGTTTCAGCGATTCTGTTTTTACTAACATTCAGAGCAATGTCCGCTCCCATTTTTCTAGCTAGTTCCAGACGAGGTTCAGAAATGTCGGTAATAACTATGTATCTTGCACCAATGTGTCTGGCAACAGCTACCGACATCAAACCAATTGGTCCTGCTCCAGAAATCAAAACATCTTCGCCAATTAAACTGAATGCCATCGCGGTGTGAACGGCGTTACCAAACGGATCGAAGATTGCACCTAGGTCTGGGTCTATCGGATCATGATGCACCCAAACGTTTGACTCGGGAATCACAATGAACTCAGCAAAAGCTCCATCACGGTTTACCCCAACACCTAAAGTTCTAATACACATTTGTCTTCTACCAGCCCTACAGTTACGGCAGATGCCGCAAACAATGTGTCCTTCACCTGAAACTAGAGCCCCTACTGACACTTCATGAACTCGAGCACCAACAGCAACTACTTCGCCAAAGAATTCATGGCCAGGAACAATCGGCGTCTTGATGGTTTCGGCTGCCCAGTTGTCCCAGCTGTCGATATGCAAGTCAGTACCACAGATACCGGTTCTCAGCACTCGGATCTTGACGTCGTTCTCGCCCATTTCTGGTTCTGGAATTTCAACTAGTTCCAGCCCAGGACCTGGAGCTTTCTTCATCAGTGCACGCATGATTCAACTTTCATCGTTGAGGGCGGCCTAATACTGCCACCTGCATCAAGCCTAGAAGTTATTTTTGATTACCTAGGACAACTAAACCGAAATTCATAAAGTGTTCGGTCTAGCATGAAGCCAGAAAGGATAAAACATGATTTCTGTTCTTCGTAAAGTTCTAGCCACCGGAGCAACCGTATTTGGTCTAAGTGCGCTGATGCTCTTAGTAGCTCCAGGCCTATTCAATGAATT
>DDPP01000037.1:0-4824 GCA_002342255.1 Micrococcales bacterium UBA2465 | reverse complement strand
AACATGCTTTCAGTTTCGCTTAGAGGCAAGGACGAAGCTGTTCTTTTCTCAGCCAGGGTGATGGCAGTTTCAGCAGCAGCGCTTGGAGTTCTGACCTTGATGATTCCGGTTACAACGCTTACCTGGTTTGATTACAGTTATGCAGCTGTTGGTTTCGGCTTTAGTCTTGCCTACCTGATTGGTTTGCTGAAAAAGTCCTAAATTGTTTTAGCCAACTGATTCACCATGGTCTTTGCCGCGATAACCATCTGATCTATTGGCATAGTAAACAAACCTGGAAACTCTTCTTGCTGTTCTGTCATCAGTGGAACGTGAACAAAACCACTAATGATGTTTTTACCTTCTAATGCTTTCTGCATCTCATAAAAGATGTGATTGCAAACAAAAGTTCCAGCTGATAGTGAAACAGCGGCAGGAATACCTTCTGCTTTTATTGCTGCAACAAGTTCCTTTAGGGGCAATGTGGTTTCAAAAGCCGTTGGTGAATTCTCATGAATCTTCTGATCTGTTCTTTTGACACCAAAGTTATCCGCAATACCGGCATCATCCATGTTTACGGCAAAGCGTTCAACAGAGATTGCTGTTCTGCCTTCTGCTTGACCAAAACTTATTACAACATCAGGTTTATGTTCTTCAACCAGGGCTAATAGCTCTTCAGCTGATTCTGCATATCCAACCGGCAGAACTTTCGTAAAAATCTCAGCACCTGGAACATCGTCTTTGTTTATATGTCTAACTATTTGTTCACTGGGGTTCAATTTGCCATTGTTGAATGGTTCAAATCCGGTAAGCAGCACTCTAAGCATGGGGACAATCTATAACACTTTCGCATCGGGAGGGTTTCCCCTGCTGACTCTTTCAAACTGACTAACTAGGCTGGCCGGATGGTAAATAAATTAGGTCCCGGTATCGCAGTTCTTAGAATCCTGATGGCTTTAGGTCTATTCGGATCTGTCTATTGGCAGGTCAGTGACCGGTTATCTCATAATGTATTCAGACCGAGTGAATACTTCACCTTCTTCACCATCACCTCATGCTTGATTAGCGCAACAGTCCTACTTGTTTCAGCTATCTCTTTGCTAAGAAAACAAGCTGAAACAGAGTTGCTAAGCATTTTCCGTCTAACAGTTGCGGCCTCAATGGTTGTTGTTGCTGTCATCTATAACGCCCTTCTTGCCGGTAGCGCTCCAGATGTTAGAGACGGTAACTATGAATGGCCGGTGCTACCCAACCTGATCATGCATAACTGGATGCCAATAGTGATTCTCATTGAGTATTTACTGGTTGACTCAGCCGCCAAGCTTCCTCTAAGAAAAGCCTTCTGGGTCTTGGTTTACCCAATAACATGGCTTATTTTCACCCTGATAAGAGGTTCAATCCAGGGCTGGTGGCCTTACCCGTTCCTAGACCCTCAGTATGGAATCCCAAACATGCTCAAATGGATAGGCATAATTTCAGCGTTTTTCATAGTTTTGGCAACCGGTTTGCTTCCTTTGCAAAGACAAATTGCCAAAATTTACCCAAAAAATTAGCTTTTTTATCTCTCTTTTTGCACGGCGTTAACCCAAAATACGCCTTTATTGCGGGTATAGGATTACAAGCGCAGTCCCAATGTCGGGCGCTCTTCGGTTGCCCGACCAAATTTAATGGAAAGGCAATACAGAAATGGATAATCTCCTATCTGATGTGATGACGGACACTGAGTTCAGCATCGTATACAACATGCTTTCACTAGGTATCGCTAGCATGCTGTTCACATCGATCTTCTTGTGGGTAGCAAGAGATCGCGTTCTACCAAAGTACCGTCTGGCTGTAATGGTTTCAGCAACAGTAACTTCAATTGCTGCTTACCACTACTTCAGAATGTTTGACAGCTTCCACGCAGCTTATGGAGGCATGCATGAAGGCGATGTTCCTGGAATCGTTCAGGCATTCGCACACTACAACGTTGGCTACCGCTACGTTGACTGGTTCCTAACTGTTCCACTGCTACTAGTTGAGCTAGTTGCTGTTCTAGGTTTGGCTCGCGAGAAGCAGTCTTCACTGTTGAAGAGACTTGTCCCTGCTGCAGCTTTGATGATCATCTTGGGTTACCCAGGTGACTTGAAGTTGAACCTATTCGGCATCGACGCACATACTTCTTCAGGTGCAGGCATCTGGGGTGCTCTATCAACAATTCCATTCCTATACATCTTGTATGTTNNTGGGTTGAGTTGTCAAAGAGCCTTTCAGGTCAGTCAGACAAGGTCCGCAGACTATTCAGCGGTCTTCGTCTATTGCTAATCGCTACCTGGGGCGTTTACCCAATCACCTACATCTTGGCGATGGGACACGAGTACCCAAGCGCAAGCGATGTAGTTGCTAGAGAAGTCGGTTACACAATTGCTGACATCTTGGCTAAGTGTTTGTTCGGTTTGATCATCTTCACAATTGCAAGAATCAAGTCTTCGGAAGACGACAAGAACTTTGCAGCACAAGAAGGTCACTAACAAATAGCTTTACCGGAAGGGGTCGCAAAGTTGCGGCCCCTTTTGGCTTTTAATAGGTGATTTCTATTTCGCTGCCAAGTTGAGCTTTAATCATCGGAATAACTTCCTTGGCGTAAAGCTCAATTGAGTGCATTAACTGTTTTTGGTTCATTGGGCCGTTGGCATACTTCAAATCAAAGCGGTTAGCACCGGTTGCCTGGATTGTTTCGATGATCTTGTTAGCAACAGTTCTTGGATCTCCAACATATAAAGAACCGTTATGAACTTCGTTAGCGAAATGTTCGTAGGTCATCGGACCCCAGCCTCGTTCTCTGCCAATGCGTCCAAAAGAGGCTAGGTAGTTTGGCCAGAGTTCTGCCATAGCCTGCTCGGTGGTGTCAGCAATGTGACCCGGTGAATGAATCCCGATTGGCATTTGGGGTTTATCAAACCTTTTTAGCGATTCTCTAAATAGGCCAGCGTATGGAGCAAACCTTGAAGAGTGGCCACCAATGATGGCTAGCGCCAAGGCAGCACCATGTTTAGCTGCTCTAATTACAGAGTGGGGAGATCCCCCAACCCCAACCCGAAGCCCAATAGGGGTTTCCGTTTTAGGGAACACTTCTTGGTTAGTTAGAGTTGCCCTAGTGCCACCTGACCAGGTAACTGGCTGTTCTTTCAGTAGTTCAACCAAGAGGTCTAAGCGCTCTTCAAACAATTGCTCATAATCGGAGAGATTGAAGCCAAAGAGCGGGAAAGACTCTGTAAAAGACCCTCTACCGGCGGTTATTTCAGCTCTGCCCTTAGCCAGAGCCGAGATGGTTGCAAACCTCTGATAAACCCGAACCGGATCTTCACTGGAAAGCACAGTAACACCAGTGCCTAGAACAATGTTCTTGGTCACTGTTGCGATACCGGCTAAGACTGTGTCAGGGGCTGAAACTGCAAAGTCGTTTCGGTGATGTTCACCAACATTGAAGTGGTTGATTCCTAATTCATCGGCAAGCTGTGCTTGCTCAACAATGTTTCGAATGGTTTGACCTGCTGAAAGTGGTTGACCAGATTCACTAGTGGCCATATCGCCAAAAGTGTCTAAACCAAATTCAAGGGGTAGTTTCTCCATGGCTTTACTCTAGTGAACAACGGTATTTTAGTCAAGGGGGGCTTTACTGAATTACTCGGTAGCAGCTAACTGCCCACAGGCTCCATCAATTTCTTTGCCCCTAGTGTCTCGAAGGGTAGTTGGAATTCCAGCACGTTCTAAAGTATTCACAAATATGTCTGTTGTTTCTGGTGTTGATGCTGTCCAGATAGAACCAGGAGTTGGATTTAGAGGAATTGGATTTACGTGCACCCAGCCTTTACCCCTTGCGTTCAACTTATCGGCGAGCATCTGAGCTCGCCATTTGTGATCGTTCATGTCTCTGATTAATGCATACTCAATGGAAACTCTTCTACCGGTAACTTCAAAATAGTTTCTAGCTGCATCAAGTGCCTCGTCAACTTTCCAGCGAGAGTTAACTGGAATTAATTCATCCCTTAGTTCATCATCAGGTGCGTGCAGTGATAATGCAAAAGTAACAGGAAGTTCCTCTTCAGCAAGTTTCAAAATCGCTGGCACTAAACCAACTGTTGAAACAGTAATGTTTCTTGCTGACATTGCCAAACCATCGGTGGCAACCATGGTTCTGACCGCTTGCATCAAGCGGTTGTAATTAGCTAACGGCTCACCCATTCCCATGAACACGATGTTGCTAACCCGTTCTTCATACTCGCCATCTTTTTTGCCACCAAGTTCCCCAGCAGCAATGACTTGATTAGCAATCACAATCTGTTCAATGATTTCACCGGCTGACATGTTTCTAGTTAGACCTGCTTGACCAGTTGCACAGAACGGACAGTTCATACCACATCCTGCTTGTGAACTAACACAAAGAGTTATTCGTCCTGGATAGCGCATTAAGACAGATTCAACTAAAGCGCCATCGAATAATCTCCATAGAAACTTTATGGTGTCACCATTTTGAGTTTTTAATCGCTTCACTTCAGTTAGAAGTTTTGGCAAAAATGTAGCAACAAGTTCTGCTCTGCCTTCTGCAGGTAGATCCGTCATCTCATCTGGATTGTTGCTGTAATGAGTGAAGTAATGTTTAGCAATTTGCTTTACTCGGAAATCTGGAACACCCAGTTCTTTAGCTTTAGCTAAAGCTTCATCTTTAGACATGTCAACGAGATGGACAGGAGGCTGCTTAACCCTAGGTTTAGCCTCAAACTCTAGGACTGGCCGACCAGCAGCGTCTTTCTTCTGCTGCCAGCCTTCAGTAGCAGGCCTTACCTGCCTCTCGTCAGACATCTA
>DDPP01000098.1 GCA_002342255.1 Micrococcales bacterium UBA2465 | reverse complement strand
TAGAAGGATCTAAACCTAGAACCTCTTTGCTATAAACACTGGACCAATCCATAACCACTAACTCAGGCCACATGCCAACAAATAAACCAATCGCTAGTAACCAGAGATAACTTGGCGATTTCAACCAAGAAACTGTTTTCTCTCTTGGTTTATCTTTGCCATGCGAATCTTCAGCTGGAGTTAGAAGTTTGGTTGAAGTGAACCAGAAAAGCGCTAAACAAATCACAGGGATAACAAACATTTGCACTTTTAGTGGGGTAAACGTTGCCACAACTCCAGTAACTGCAGCTGAGGTAGCAGCACCGATGCTCCAGGAACCATGGAAACTAGCCAGCAAAACTTTATCGATAGATTTTTGAAAACTAACTGCTTGAGAATTAAGCGCAATGTTGAATGTGCTGATCACCACTGAAAGAGTGAAGTGCAAAACCAGAAATAACCACCACTGGGTGGGATAAGGCAAAGCCATGAAGATAAAACACATGGTCAGCGATGTAATTCGAATAATCGATGTGGTGCCAAACCTAACTACCAAACGGTTAGTAAACACCAATGGAACAAGTGCACCAATACCGCCGATACCGATTACTGCTCCCCAAACGTCTTTGGTAACCCCTAGGTTTTCAATAAACTCTGGGATTCTTGGAATCCAAGATAAAGCGGCAATACCTTGGGTAAAGAAAGTTAGCGAAAGCGCTAGGCGTATCGCCCTGACTCTACTTTCAGCTATTTTCACTTAGTCCTTCTTGAAAGCTGCCTTTAGGAAATCTTCACGCTCAACCAGCTTGATACGCTCACGACCAGAGGCAGCACCTAGATCTTTCTCGGTTTGGTCAATGTTTAACCATTCCGGCCAACCCAAGAACTGAACACCTTTATTGGTCAAAAGTTCAGTTATGGCGCCTTCATCTGCTTTCGTGGGATTCCACCAAGAAGCCTTATCCTCCAGCAAACAGGCAATCGTCTCCATCGCATCGCTCTTGGTATGGCCAATTAGACCAACTGGCCCACGCTTAATCCAACCGGTGGCATAGACACCTGGGATCTGTTTACCAGAAGCATCTAAGACTCTGCCTGCTTCATTCTTGATTACACCGTATTTAGCATCAAACGGTATCTCTGGTAGTTCTGAACCAAAGTAGCCAACTGCTCGATAAACCGCCTGCACTGGATATTCAACAAACTCGCCGGTTGGAAAAACTCCACCTTTGCCATCAAGTTTGGTCTTTTCAAGTTTGATGCCAACAACTTTGCCATCTTCGCCATGTATTTCAACTGGAGAAGCAAAGAAGTGAAGATGAAGTCGCTTGGTTGCACCTTTAGGTTCTTCGGTTCTAAGCGCTTCCAGAGTATTCACCATTACCCTGACCTGGTTGTTGCTATCGATCGCTTCTTGAGAACCAGCATCGTATTGGAAATCTTCATCGTAAACAATCGTGTCAACATTGTTGATGTGACATGCTTCACGAAGTTCAAGTGGGCTGAACTTAACTTGCGCTGGGCCTCTTCTACCGAAGACGTGAATGTCAGTGGCGTTTGACTTTAGCAATCCTTGATAAACATTGTCGGGAATATCTGTCGTGAGCAGATCTTCTGGTTGTTTAGCTAAAATTCTGGCGACATCCAAAGCGACGTTGCCGTTACCTAAAACGGCTATGTCTTTAGCTGACAGATCCCACTCTCTTGGGAAATCTGGATGTGCGTCATACCAGTTAACAAAATCAGCTGCACCAAAGCTTCCAGCTAAATCAATACCAGGAATATTCAAGTCTGCATCTTTGATAGCACCGGTAGCAAAAATAACCGCGTGGTAATGTTCCTGCAATTCAGCAAGCGTAATATCGGTGCCGTATTTCACGTTTCCAAAGAAACGAATATCCCCTCGATCTAACACTTCATATAGTGCTCTGATGATTCCTTTGATTCTTGGATGATCTGGAGCAACTCCATAGCGAACTAATCCATAAGGTGCCGGTAGTAAGTCAAAAAGGTCAATGCTGACATCGAATTCCCGCTCTGCCTTGATTAGCAAATCAGCAGCATAGATGCCGGCAGGGCCAGCACCAACTATTGCAAGGCGCATCTTGTTCAAAATCAATAACCTTTACTAATTACTCTTCACGCTCAACAACGGCTTCAGCAAAAACCTTTAGTGCATTCTTCACAGCTGATTCAGGCAGTGGCGCTAAAGCAGCAACAGCTTCCTGTGACCAACGCTTTGCTTCCTCATATGCTTCAGTCATAGCGGAATGTTTACGAAGACGATTCACCACTGATTTGAGTTCAGCATCCTCTCCCAAACCACCATCAATTATCTCAACTAGTTCTTTAGCCTCAGCGTCATCCTTAGCCATTCTTCTCAAGATAAGAGTTGGCATGGTTGGCACTCCTGCACGCAGATCTGTGCCTGGGGTTTTACCTGAAGCATCGCTAGCGATGTCAATCACATCGTCAATTAGCTGAAAGGCAACTCCGACTTTCTCACCATAGATTCGAAGTGGTTCACGATATTCATTAGGAGCATCACCGTAGATAATTCCCATCTCCGCACTAGCTGAAATCAAAGAACCGGTCTTATCAGCTAATACCTGAAGGTAGTGCTGAATTGGATCTTCGTTTTCACTAGGTCCAAGAGTTTCATGAAGTTGCCCCAGACATAACCTCTCGAAGGTATCAGCCTGAAGTGTTAGCGCCTTAGCGCCTAGACGACTAACAATCTGTGATGCCCTGGCAAATAATAAGTCCCCGGTAAGAATGGCAACGCTGTTGCCCCAGATCTCATGTGCTGTCTGAACACCTCGGCGCATCGGTGCTCTATCCATCACATCATCGTGATACAAAGTTGCTAGGTGAGTTAGCTCAACAACCACTGCACCTTTTATTACTTCTTCAACATTGCCGTTACCAAGACCTGCAGCTAGAAGAACTAATACCGGACGTAGTCTCTTACCGCCAGCATCAAGCAGATGCCTGCTGGTCACATTTGCAACTGGGTCAGTGTGTTCAACAGCCGTTAGAAGTTCAGTCTCAACTTCTTCAAGACCTGCCTGAATGGTTTTGATTAGATCCTTATCAACAACTTTGCGCAGCTGTGGCGGTAGCATCGCTTTACTCATTTCGCTGCCTTCTTCCCACTATGAATAGCGACAACTCCAAAACTTGCATTCTTGTATTGGGCATTTTCAAAACCCGCTTCACTAAGCCAAGAAACAAGTTGTTGTTGACTAGGCCAAGCAATAATCGATTCCGCTAAGTATTCGTAAGCCCCCTGATTCTTAGCAAGTAATGAGCTAAGCCTTGGCAAAATTCTTTTCAAATAAAAACCATATAGTTGTTTGATCACAGGAACATTTACTTTGCTAAATTCACAAATAACAACTTTGCCCCCAGGTTTTAGAACTCTGAGCATTTCCTTCAAAGCAACCTTAGGCTCTTGAACGTTTCTCAGGCCAAAAGAAATTGTGACCGCATCAACTGAATTGTTTTCGAAAGGTAATTTAGTTGCATCTGCAAAAACAAACTCAAGTTCTGGATGCCTCTTCTTACCAACTTCTAGCATTCCCTTGCTGAAATCACTGGCGATAACCCGAACACCAGGTTTTTTGAAAACTATCGAAGAAGAACCAGTGCCAGCTGCAAGATCCAAAATGGTTTGACCTGAAACAGGATTTACTTCCTTTAGAACCTTTTTGCGCCAAATCCGGTCTTGTCCGAAGGAAAGTAAATCATTGGTTTTGTCGTAGCTTTCAGCCACGGTATCAAACATGGCAGCAACCTCATTGGGTGCTTTGGCCAAGTCTGCTTTGCTCACTAAGCAAGTCTAACCAACCTTAGATTGTTTAGTTTTTGCTCTTTCTGCGGTAGCGAGCTGACTGTATACCTGTGAAGGCCACTAGACCAAAGGCAACTAGACCAAGAGCACCACCCAGGTAAATAGCATTCTCAGTGAATTCTTCACTTGGGGTCTTAGTTGTAATCACTGCATTCTTGATTTGAACTGGTTTGTTTCTAACCGGATTCACACTCATTTTGGTCACTTTGCTGTCAGATAGCGTAGTGGTCATAAATTCACTACTTGGGTCGCTGACCCCAGTCAAAGAATCCGTGATTACATCAGGAAGCAGATTCTGCTGGTCTAGGTAAGCATCCGGGTTCTGGATATTTGGCAAAGGGAATAGATGTGGGTCTGGATGGTGACCAGGCTTGATAGCTATTGGTGGAATCATGATTCCAGTTATGTCGTCATAAAGCTCATCCAAATGATTGTGACGGCTTTGAGTTTGGTCATCTCCAGGCTGAAAGCTGTTGTCATCGGACTGGTTATTGTCTTGGTCGTCAGAACGATAATCGCTGGCAAAAGCTGCGTTTGGGATGGCTAGGCCGAATACAACCATCAAGGCGACCAAGGCTTTGCGCATTTCACCGCTCCCAATAACTTGATTAGACTTCTATTGCCTTAAGGATATCCCACAGCTTTTAGGACCAAATGGGAATCAAACCCCTTTCACAGAGAACACACAGCCTAGATGCCACTAACAGTAGTAAGTAAGCGGATAACCGCCGAAGAACTGGGCATCAGCCATTTATCAGACCTTCTTGGCTCAGCCAGCAATGTTTTCATAAAAGACAACCAAGGATTAATCGGTTGGGGTCAAGCCCTGAAACTAACCGCCATCGGTCCTGACCGAATCACCAACCTGGACAGCCAATGGCGAGAAGTCGTAGCCGAAGCAGAGGTTTCAGATTCTGCTCACCTACAAGGTTCAGGCTTAGTTGCCTTTGGCTCGATCTCATTCGCCAAGGAGAGTAAAACTCAAAGTGTTCTTGTAATTCCTCAACTGGTTATCGGTTGTGTTGAGAATCAGTTCTTCATCAGTTACATAAACATTGATGAAAATCAAGCAATGAAACTAATTCAAAGAGATGCAGTTCAAGAAGCTCTATCTTTCACAGCAGGCAACATCTCCCCTGCCCAGTTCCAAAGCAAAGTTGAAAAAACCATTGAACTAATCACCAACGGTGAAGTTTCCAAGGTTGTCTTAGCAAGAGACCTAAAAGCGAAAGCAACTAACTTCAACCCAAACCCAGGATTACTAAAGCTCTCCAAGAAATATGCAACTTGTTATAGCTACCTTGTGGACAATACTTTTGGTGCCAGTCCGGAACTTTTAGTTTCTGTTCAATTTGGTGCAGTAACAGCAAGGGTTCTCGCAGGAACTGCTGGCAGAGGAACCGATGTTGAAGTTGATAAAGCAATCGGTGAAGCTCTAGCTCATTCCCATAAAAACCTGGTTGAACACAAATACGCTATTGATTCGCTAATCAATGCCTTAGGTGATTTATGTATTGACATTGAAGCAAGCTCTGAACCCTTTAGTTTCAGTTTGCCTAACCTTTGGCACCTAGCCAGTGATGTGAGTGCAAAACTAAAATCAAACACTACTTCGCTGCAATTACTTGAAGCGCTTCACCCAAGCGCTGCAGTTGCAGGAACACCTAGAGAAAAAGCGTTGAGCATTATTGAAGAACTCGAAGGCATTGATCGTGGCAGATACGCAGGTCCAGTTGGTTGGATATCTGCTTCAGGTGATGGCATCTGGGCTATCGCTCTTCGTGGAGCTCACTACGAAAACAACACGATTACAGCTTTCGCTGGTTGCGGTATTGTTGCCGAATCTGATGCTGAATCTGAATTAGCTGAAACTAACTTGAAGTTCAAAGCAGTTCTAGAAAACTTCTAAGCAAGCTTTATTTCAATTAATGCTCTGCCAGTTAGTTTTAGTGCAGAAGCAAGTTCAGCTGTATTTGATACTGAAACATAATTCCAACCAAAGCCTTCTGCAATTGAAGCCATTTCGAACTGTTGACCGGTTTTGAAGACTCGGCCATAGATCTTGCTTTCAGCAGTCTTGGCAACCTCTAGGTCTTCAAAGATCTTTCCACCATTGTCGTTAACAATTACAATTCGAAGGTTAATCTCACCATCTGCCGGGTCTATGACCAGTGAACTGGCGTCATGCAAGAAGGTAAGGTCTCCCATCAAAGCAGTGACCTGTTTGCCTGTAATACAGGCAATTCCGGTGGCTGTGGCGATGGTTCCATCAATGCCGGATAGTCCTCGGTTAGCCCAAACCTTTAGATCTTTTCTAGGTGCAAAGTGATCTGCTTCACGAATCATTTGTGATGCGCCGAGCACTAGAACATCTGTTTCTGCTTCCCAGACTGTTTCAACAATTGCTCTTCTATCGAACTCACCAGTTGCTTTAGGAGTTAGTTCATTAGCAGTGCTCTGCCAGCTTTCTAGCCAGGCAGCATCACCGGTTGTGTTTTCAATTGCAGCTTCAATTACTGTTGCGGTTTCTGGGATTAGGAAATTACCCATCTTGCCTTTGCGAACCAAAACATCAATTCCAATTTTTCTCAGCAGTGAGATTACCGGCCTAGATAAAGTTGGTTTTCCATAAACAATAATTTGCTTGATTTCTTTCACCAGCTGGTGTTGGTTAGCCAAAACAAATCGATAACCCAGAACACTTTGTTCTAGATGTCTAACCCCTGAACTTGGTTCAGCAAATATTGGGTAATTTAGTTTTTCTATTTCAGCTAAATACTGGTCTGAGTTTGCTCCGGCAATAATTACCGTCTCTCTAGGTAAAGACATGGCAATAGATCTGTGTTCAGGAGTTGAAGCACTTATTTGTTTCAAAGTTTTGAATATCTCTGCAGCATTAGGTTCAATGTCACTTAGCGGTTCAATGAACTGTAGGTTCAGTTGAATTGGTTGCTTTGAATTGGTTGCAACTGTAATTGCTCTCTCAACCAGTTCTGCTGCTTGAATAGACAATTCTGAACTGTAGGATTCCGTTGGAGCAGGAACATCAATACACTCAATAACCGCATCATTGAAAATACCAACTTGGTTGGTGGTTTGATTAGCACCTTTATCTCTAAGTGATGCAGGGCGATCAGCCGTTAGCAGAACAAGAGGAATTCCAGA
>DDPP01000104.1 GCA_002342255.1 Micrococcales bacterium UBA2465 | reverse complement strand
CCATTACAGCCACCCTCAACTCGAGCGTTGCTCGGTTCACAAAGAACTGCGAAGGATCCCTCAAGTAGTTCTGGTCTGTTACGAGAGATACGACCTAGACCATTGAGTGCTGAATCAACTTCTTCGTGGTCATAGAAGACCCAGGTCACATCAACATTAGGTTCGGTAAGTTCAGCAGCCAGCTTTAGTTGCACAGCAACTCCAGCTTTCATATCCACTGTTCCTCTACCAAATAAGACATGTGATCTCTCAAGGTTGAACACTCTAACAGGGAGGTTGTTGGCAACAGGCACGGTATCGATGTGACCTGCGATAACCACGCGCTTCTCTCTTCCCAGGTTGGTCTTGGCAACAATCGCATCGCCATCACGGATTACTTCTAGGTGAGGATATGCCTTTAGCGCTTCTTCGATGGAATCGGCTAGTTCTTTCTCGTTGCCAGAGACGGACTCAATGTCGCAAATGACTCTGGTTATGTCGAATACGTCGGATTTAAGGTCAAGATTTACTGGCACTAACCCAGCCTACAAGTAACCTTGATGTTGATGAATACTTCAGCAAACAATCACGCATGGGGCATGGGTCTTGCAACCATTGCCAGCGACGGCACCATTCTCGATACCTGGTATCCAAAGCCTTCGCTTGGTCAAGCTCCTAACTCAGATGCCATCTACCTGATGGATAAGGACTTTGATGCGCTAATCGGCAAAGACCCTAGACGCAACATTGAGACCAAAGCTGTTAGAACAGAGATTGAACTCTCCGCTCCTGTCTCATCAACCCCAGATGCATACCTAAGACTTCACCTGCTATCGCACTTGCTGGTTGAACCAAACAGCATCAACCTAGAGAACCTGATGGCCCATCTTCCAATCGTTGTCTTCAGTTCAATCGGTGCCCTAGCTGTTACCGACTACGAGAAACTACTACCAACCCTCATTCGTCAGGGAGTCAGCGTTCACTCAATCGACAAGTTCCCAAGACTAATTGATTACGTAGTCCCTAAGGGAGTCAGAATTGCAGATGCTAACCGAGTAAGACTCGGTGCTCACCTATCACCAGGAACAACCATCATGCACGAGGGCTTTGTAAACTTCAACGCTGGCACCCTTGGCATTGCCATGGTCGAAGGAAGAATTGCTCAGGGAGTAGTTGTCGGTAATGGGTCAGATATCGGTGGTGGTGCATCAATCATGGGCACGCTCTCCGGTGGAGGCCGTGAACGAGTAAAGATCGGTGAACGAGCACTGCTAGGTGCTAACGCCGGTATCGGTATCTCAATCGGCGATGACTCTGTTGTTGAAGCTGGTTTGTATGTAACAGCTGGAACCAAAGTAACAATCGTTGACGGTGGCGAAGAGAGAACTGTGAAAGCAGTCGAACTAAGTGGTCAACCAAATCTTCTCTTCAGAAGAAATTCTGTAAACGGAAGAGTCGAAGTACTACCTAGAACCGGTGTTGGAATTACCTTGAACGCAGCCCTTCACACAGGTAAGTAATTAGCGAACTAGCGCTTTCACCAATTCCTCTGGATCAGAACAACCTAGTTCTAACCTGTCAAACTTTGAATTCTTTAGTTCAACAGTGAGAACACGCTGTCCTTTAGTCCAATTACAGAAGATTCTTGTGCCCTTCTTCCTGAAGTGACCTAACACTGCGATTCCAGGTAACCCTGTGCCACCGAATCTGATGCCAAGTGAGTTGAGGTCTAACTTATCTGTTGCCTTGGCAGAGACAACACTCTCTAGTGGAAAGCTCAGATCACCAGAGAAGCCGCCAAGATGCTCCCAGAATCCCAGAACAACTTTGAGCTCATTATCTTCAACGAAGACTTTAGCCACGAATCGAATCCCAACCGTTTTGCTGTAATTCGATTCCATCTAGCGTTACTAGATGCTCGGTTTGTACAACTACCTGACCAATGGGTTTGAATTCCCGAGGAATAACAGCACCTTCAGGGAAGGTCGCCAAAAGAGAGTGATCTTCACCACCGAAGCGAACCCAATCAGCTGGGCTAACCTCTAGTCGCATTGCTGCTTGTTCTAACGCAGCCTCAAAGCCCTGCAGATCTCTGCTATTGATTTCAATTGAAACTCCAGAAGCTTTAGCAATGCGGTGAGCATCTCTTGCTAAACCATCTGAGATGTCCAACATAGAAGTTGCACCGGCTAATGCTGCTGCTATGCCTGAGGCAATAGGTGGCTGAGGCCTTAGCTGGATAGCAACTAGGTCATCGTAAGCGCTCTTTGCATCGGTATCAGATTGAAGAAGAGCTAAACCTGCAGCTGCTCTACCTAGAGTTCCGGCAACTGCTAGAACGTCTCCTGGCTTAGCTCCAGATCTAAGAACTGGGTTCCTACCTTCTAGATCACCGTGAGCTGTAACAGAGATAAATACTTTCTCACTGCTAGCTATATCTCCCCCAACAACCTCTGCATCAGGTGCTAGTTCCTTTATCGCTGCATTCAAACCATCAGCAAAAGCTTCTAGCCAAGAGATGTTAGTTGAACCAGGAAGGGCGATAGCAACTACCAGTGCCGTTGGCTTGGCACCCATCGCTGCAACATCCGAGACGTTGGTAGCAATGGCTTTATAGCCAAGGTCAAATCCTGTTGACCAATCCATTCTGAAGTCGTGATCTTCAATCATGGTGTCCGTGGTCACGACATATCTGCTGTCTGGAGCACTGACAACAGCGGCATCATCGCCAGGACCAACAAGGGTGTATTTACCTTGGATTAGCCTGCCGATGGTTCTCTTTAGGGACTCTGATTCCCCGAGATTGGCTAAAGTGCTCTCTTGACTCACATCTCAAAGGTAGCCTGTTTATGATGAAGTTTTTTGCAACTATTACTCTTTTGTTGACTTTGGCCCTAAGTGGCTGTTCCGCCACTGTTTCATTGGAGAGCGCGCCAGATGCCAATAGCCCTGATTGTGCAAAAGTTATAGTCCGACTTCCCAACCAAACTGCGGCTCAAACTAAAAGAATTACCAATTCACAGTCAACAGCGGCTTGGGGTGATCCAGTAACAGTGACCTTGACCTGCGGTCTTGACCCTGTAACCGTAAGCTCACTGACCTGTGTCACCGCTGGCGGGGTTGACTGGATCATTGATGAAAGCCAAAAACCGATTTATCGATTTATCAGTTTTGGTAGAAAACCAGCAACCTTGATAACTGTAAACTCTTCGAAAGTTTCAGGTGCATCTGTTTTGGAAGACCTAGGTCAAGCAGTTCAATTCACCAAACAAACAAACAAATGTTTGGGTTAGCTTCTCTCAAACGCCAATTCAATAAGTTCGTCAATCAAATCTGGGTAACTCAAGCCCGAAGCTTGCCAACATTTTGGATACATTGAAATCGGCGTGAAGCCAGGCATGAGATTCAACTCATTGACAAAAAAACCATCTTTAGTCAAAAAGAAATCTGCTCTAGCTAATCCAAAGCAACCCAGTGCCTTGAAAGCTCGCTTGGCTAAAGACTGCATTTGTTCTAACTCATCTTGAGTCAGATCGGCGGGACAAATCAATTTTGCGGCTTCGGCATCACGATACTTTGCATCGAAGTCATAGAAGTCTCTACCAGTAACAACAATCTCCCCTGCTACTGAAACTTTTGGGGTGGTCTTACCCTTCACCGAAAGCACCGCACATTCAAGTTCGCGACCAACTAGTCCACGTTCAACAGTGACTTTTGTGTCGTGGCTGAACGCAAGCTCTAACGCTTTGGCAAAACCATCCATGCTGGTTACTTTGCTAACTCCAACAGAAGATCCAGCTCTTGCTGGCTTGACAAAAATAGGAAGCTGTCCAAGTCCTTTGACTTTTTCAAGAGTGGACTCTGGGTCGGCTAGCCAATCTGCTTCATGGATAACCACGTGTGGGGTGACTGGTAATCCAGCAGCTTGGAATAAAGCTTTAGAAAATTCCTTGTCCATTCCGGCCGCCGAGGCGAAAACTCCATTGCCTACGTAGGGCAGTCCAAGCAGTTCCAGGAATCCTTGAATGGTGCCATCTTCACCATTAGGCCCATGCAGCACTGGGAATACAACATCAACTTCACCTAGTGAATGACTAACACCATTTTCAACATAGGAAATTGTTTTAGAACCGGTAGTTGGCCAAATGAAAGACTTGCCTTCGAAGTTGACCTCTGGCAGTTCACCTTCGGTAAGAGCCCACTTTTGAACATCATCTTCAGCTGGCACATAAACGCCATCTTGAGTGATACCAACTGGAATCACTTCATATTTGTTGCGATCTATAGCTGATAGCACGCCACTTGCGGTTGCACAAGAAATGCTGTGTTCGCTGGAGACTCCACCAAAGAGAATGATTACTCGGGTTTTGGACATTATTCTGCCTCTGGCGAATCGCTACCACTTGCCAGTGAAGGACCAATGTCTTTTGGACTCATCTTGCCTTCAATCACTAAGTGCACTTGCTCCACGATTGGCATCGATACGCCTTTAGCACTAGCCAATTTCAAGATTGGCGCTACCGAGGTTAATCCTTCAGCAGTCTGTGAGAGTCTCTTCAAAACTTCACGCTTAGAGTAACCTTTGCCTAACATCTCACCGGCTTTATGGTTTCGAGAAAGTGGTGATTCGGATGTTGCAATCAGGTCACCTAGTCCAGCTAGTCCTACCATGGTTTTCTTTTTAGCTCCGTATTCGACCGCGAATCTTGATATCTCGGCTAAGCCTCTAGTCATAATGGAAGCCTTAGTGTTTTGGCCATAGCCAACACCGTTAACAATTCCAATGGCAACGGCAATCAAGTTCTTCAGGATTCCGCCGAACTCAGTTCCGATCACGTCTTTGTTTGTGAAAGTGGTGAAGTAAGAATTGGTAGCTGCAGCAGCGACTCGGCTGGCGTTTTCACCAGACGTGCAGGCTGCTACACAGGCAGCCGGCTGTTCACTGGCAATCTCCAGTGAAAGGTTAGGGCCTGAGACAACACAAATCTGATCTTCTGAGAAACCTAAAACTTCCCTGATAACCTCGCTCATGCGCAGCCCAGAGCCCTGCTCAACGCCTTTCATCAGTGAAACAACAATCGCATCTGGCTCAATTAGGTTTCCCCACTGCTCCAAATTGTTTCTAAGTGACTGAGATGGAACAGCGATATACACCTGTTCCGCTCCCGCAAGTACCTCAGAAATATCGCTGGAGGCAACCAGGTCAACCGGCAGATTGATGCCGGGCATGTAATCACCATTGCGGTGAGTAAGGTTGATTTCTTCAGTTAGCTCAGCTCGTCTAGACCAGAGTGTCACGTTGTTGCCAGCGTCGACTAGGACTTTGGCAAATGTGGTACCCCAAGATCCCGCGCCAAGAACTGCTATCTTTGCCATTACTTTTTACCTTTACTGCTAACCACGATTTTGCCTCTTCTAACTTTGGCATGAGCAGGCAATTCAGGTAACCCCGCTGCCACTCTCCTATCGTTCTCAGCTTTGATTATCAAAAACTTTTTGAAATTACCATGTTCAGGCAAACCGTGCTCACTTGGCACAAATCTTTTTGCCGGAGCTTTATCGTTTCTAAGTTGTTCAACTAGTTCGGTTATTTTACTCATCACCAATTCACTCAGTGTCACCAAATCGTCAGTGGAAAGCTTCTTGCCTTTAAGATATGTGACATCGATTGGCTCGCCAACCAGCATTCGAACCTTATGCCAAGGCTTTGGTTTGATTACACTGCCATAGGTATCCATTACCTCTTCAGTTCCCCACTGACCCATGGGAATAATAGGAACTCCGGTTTCAATAGCAATTCTTATCGCGCCAGTTCTTCCGCGCATTGGCCACTGATTGGGATCTCTGGTGAGTGTTCCTTCGGGAAAAATACCGATTACATGTCCAGCTCTTAGCACTTGGTAAGCTGCAACCATCGGATCGGTATTTGTTCTGCCGCCTCTAAATACTGGAATTTGACCGCAGGCTAAAAGCACAGGACCAACAATTGGGATCTTGAATAAGCCCTCTTTGGCAAGAAAATGTGGCGCACGGTGTAATCGAAAGTAAATCATGTAGGCAACTGCCAGTGCATCTACTTCTGTAACGTGGTTGGCTGCAAGAACATAACCACCTTTTTCAGGCAAGTTCTCTTTGCCGGTTACCTCGACCTTATACATCAGGCGAACCCATGGGCGAAGTATCGTGGCCAAGGTACGAATCGGCCAGGTAATCTCAACGCCAGGCTTCAGCGCTGGCATCTTGATTTGTTCAGATTTTTTAGACATAGCCGCCTATTCGGTGTATTTGAAGTTAGCGCCGAGAGCTTCCAGCTTGTCAAGGAAATGTTCATAGCCACGAGAAATTAGTTGCACGTTAGTGACGTTTGATTCCCCTTCAGCTGCCAAGGCAGCCACCATGTGGCTAAAACCACCGCGAAGGTCAGGAACACGAATGTCAGCGCCTTTGAGTTTAGTAGGACCAGAAATCACTGCCGAGTGATAGAAGTTTCTCTGCCCAAAACGACAAGGGTTACCACCGAGACATTCGCGATAAATTTGAATCTGAGCACCCATTTGAACTAGCGCTTCAGTGAATCCAAAACGATTCTCATAAACAGTCTCGTGAACAATTGAAAGTCCGGTTGCCTGAGTCAAAGCAACCACTAGCGGCTGCTGCCAGTCAGTCATGAAACCTGGATGAACATCGGTTTCTATGACTAC
>DDPP01000065.1:16311-17841 GCA_002342255.1 Micrococcales bacterium UBA2465 | reverse complement strand
TATTGGACCAGATGGAAAGCTTTGGGTTACTCTAGGCGATGCCGGTATGCGAGCAGCAACTTCACAAAACTGGAACGCTCTAGGTGGATCAGTTCTCAGATTGAACGTTGATGGCACTGTGCCAGATGACAATCCAAGAGCCGGATCGTTTATTTGGGCTAAGGGTCTTCGTGATAGTCAGGGCATGGCTTGGGATAGTTATGGAAACATGTGGACTACCGAGTTCGGCAATGACACTTGGGATGAACTAAACCTTATGCAAAAAGGTCATAACTATGGTTGGCCGTATGCTGAAGGTTTTTATAAATTCGTAGAAACACCTTTGCCACCAGGAAACCCAGGTTCAAACGAACAGGGCACACCGAATAACCCTGCACCAACACCTAACATTCCGGTTATGCCTTCGGTAAAAGAACTGATGAAAAATCCTAAGTTCACACCACCGATGTTGACCTGGCATCCAAAGGATGCCGCCTGCAGCGGTATCACTTACGTTGAAAACACTTTGATTTCAGCCTGTCTTCGCGGTGGCAAGCTTTGGGTAATCCCGGTTAGGGGAGACAAGCAACTGGGTAAACCGCAGGCTTTCTATACTGGAGAATTTGGCAGGTTACGTAAAGCTGTAGTGGCACCTGATGGCGGCCTATGGATTCTAACCAGCAACAAAGATGGCCGTGGCGGTTGGTCTCAGGGTGGCGAACAATATTCAGTGGATGACCGAATCATCCGCGTCGAACTGAAAAAGGTTTATTTCTAGAGATTTGCTAAAGCAGTCGCTATGTTTTGATTATCTTCTACGAACCAGCTTGTAACGTTTCACTGTGAATCCATAAATCGATAGCGGAACGCTTATCAGGGCACAAACTAATCCACCCAGGATGAAGATTATACTGAATGGAACAAAGACATATAGAGGGTGCATCACTGCACTGGCTAGATCTATGAGAATCGACCCAATAATTGCGCCCCAACCGATAAGGCCAACATAAAGAGCAACTTTCAGGATTTGTCTAGCCCTAACTCCAGTTAGCGAGCCACAGTTGGGACAGGTGAAGTTTGCTTCGGTTAAATCAGCTGAGCAATATCTACAAATCATTATTCCCCCAATAGTCAATTGCCTTGGGGCAAGACTACTACTTTAAGTGCGGTTATTGAGTAGGAGTAGATTGGTTCTGTGAGTGATCTCAATAAAACCGTCGTAGCGCTAGCCGCTCAAAACCAAGACTTTGTTGATCTAGCAATAGTTACCAGAGGCAACCTAACCGAATCGTGGCATAAGGGTTTGGCGGTTCTAACTGGGCCGGATGGAAAAGTTATCGCTCATAAGGGTCCAGCTAAGAGGCTGATTTATCCTCGCAGTGCTATCAAACCTTTGCAGACTCTGGCCATGATTAGAGCCGGCATGAAACTTTCTGGAGCAGAACTAGCGATAACTTCGGCAAGTCACAGGGGCACCGATGCCCATCTGGATTTAGTAAGAGCAGTGCTAAAGCACGGTGATTTGAGTGAAGGCGATTTGCAATGTCCAGA
>DDPP01000065.1:14522-16262 GCA_002342255.1 Micrococcales bacterium UBA2465 | reverse complement strand
ACCAAGGATTACCTAAATCCGCAAAGCCCTATTCAAGAACTTGTAATTGGAGTTTTAGAAGAATTTTCCGGAGAAAAAATTCTTCACACCACTGTAGATGGTTGTGGGGCACCACTGCATTCGATGACCACCGAGGGTATTGCCAGAGCCATCGGAAAGCTCTCCCAAACTGAAACAGAGCTAGTTGATGCTTTAGTAGAAAATGCTTGGGCTATTTCTAATAAAGGCGTACCAGATGCCATATTCCTGGAGCATGGTTTTGTTGCCAAGAATGGTGCAGAAGGTGTTTTTGTTGTTGGAACTAGAGATGGTTTCGGAATCTGCATCAAGATCGCCGATGGCAATCTAAGGGCAGCACCGCTAATTGCTATAAAGCTGATGCATGAAAACAATTTACTCAGTAAAGATCAATACCTTGAAATGAAGAAACTATTTCAGGTTCCATCTCTTGGCGGGGGAGTTCCCCAGGGCGAAATTATTGCCCTGTAATTTTTCTTGAGGCTATGACCCTTCTTGCCATGAAGTATGCAATGGTCGATACGATTAGTCCCGGAACACCGATAAAGATAGTTTCTGCGGGTGAACCTTTGCCCTGGATAAAAACCGTTCCGATTAATACAACGCTGAGCCCAGCCAGAATCATGGCTGCGGCTAAAGTCAACTGTGCTCTGATAGCGATCCAAAAATAGGTTAGGTAAAAGGTTCCGACCATCACTAGTCCAATCGGGTAAAGCAATAAGAAGGCTGAGCCACCGCCCGCATCAATGAATGGACTCCATAGAACATAGCTGACTGCTAAACCAGCCAGGCAATAAATCAGACCTACGATTCTAAGTTTCATCGCCATGTTTTTCATGCTCAAGATGAAAGCAATGAAAAGTGCAACATAACTTACCGATAGCAGCATCGGAGTCTCAATTGGGTTATACATCAAACCGAGAAAACTACCCTGTGTTGCCGCATAGACGAAACTAACACAGCTAAAAATCATTATGTAAAGCAATACTTTTGGATCAATCATGAAGCCCCCTTTGGTTTCTTGAAGTCTATTGGTTACTTCTTCACTTTGGTTTGTTCTGAGACTAACTTGAAATAATAGCCCTGCTTAGCCATAAGTTGTCGGTGGGTTCCTTTTTCAACAATCTGGCCTTTTTTGATCACAAAAATTACATCTGCTTTGACCACGGTAGATAATCGGTGAGCAATGGCAATGGTAGTTCGGCCGGTAATGGCGTTATCTAGGGTTTCTTGGACTATTCGTTCACTGACCGTGTCCATGGCGCTAGTTGCTTCGTCGAGGATAACCACCGGTGGGTTTTTGAGCAGAACTCGAGCGATAGCTATTCTTTGTTTTTCACCACCGGATAGACGGTAACCTCGTTCACCCACCATAGTGTCGTAACCTGCAGGGAAACTCATAATTGTTTCATGGATGTTGGCAGCCTTAGCAGCTGCTTCGATTTCTTTCTGAGTTGCATTTGGTTTTGCATAAGCAATGTTTGCTTTGATGGAGTCATAGAAAAGATAGGTTTCCTGATTCACGATACCGATGTTGGCTGTAAGGGATTCGTGCGAAAGATCTTTTACATCAATCCCAGCAAATTCAACCGAACCACTGGTTGCGTCGTAGAATCTAGGAATTAGATAGGCGATGGTTGTTTTACCTGATCCTGAGGGGCCGACAAAAGCTGCATACTGGTTAGGTTCAATTTCGAAACTAATACCTTTTAGGGTTGGTTC
>DDPP01000065.1:7365-14477 GCA_002342255.1 Micrococcales bacterium UBA2465 | reverse complement strand
TTAGCAATCTTCTTAGGTTCTTCAGGTTCTCTAATTGCTGGCACTAGGTCCAGGTATTCAAAGATGCGAGCAAACAAAGCTTTAGATGTTTGCAGGTCTAAAGCTATTTGCATGATACCCATCAATGGGAACATGAGCCTGGACTGAGCAGTAGTAAAGGCAACCACCGTTCCAGCTGTTAGTAAAAAGTCATGAGTAATTAACCAACCGGCTACTAGGTAAATAACTGCAGGAATTGAGGATAGGAAGATCTGGACCATGGTGAAAAAGCCTTGACCACTCATGGTTTGTCTGATTTGAAGTTTTATTTGATTCTGATTTTCTAAGGCGTATCGATTTACTTCTTGCTTTTGTCTACCAAAAGACTTAGCTAGCAAGATTCCACTGACACCCAGTGCTTCTTGAGTAATTGCTGACATCTCACTCAAAGACTCTTGGGTCTTACCGGCGATTTTTCCTCTCACTTGACCTACTTTGCGTTGCATCAAAACCATCAGCGGTAACAAGATCATGGCCACTATGGTTAGTGGCCAGCTAAGAATCAACATGGCAACCACTGCAGCTAACACTGTGACAGTGTTACCAACGACTGTTGAAACGGTGTTACTTAGAACACTGGCAACACCACCAACGTCGTTCTGCAATCTGGATTGAATAACTCCCGTTTTAGTTTTAGTGAAAAAGGCTAATTCCATGGATTGCAGGTGGTCAAACAGCTTCACTCTAAGAGTTCCCATAACCTGGTTGCCAACTTTGCTGGTTAGGTAGGTTTGAGCAACACCTAGTAAACCATTTAGCACATAGATGCCAATCATGATCCAGACCAGAGTGGTCAACAAACCTAAATCAGGATTACCTGATTTAGGGAATAGTCCCACGTTGAAAGCCTCTTGGATCAATAGCGGTGGGATGATGCTCAAGCCAGCGCTGATAAGAATTAGTGAAATGGTGAGAGTGAAAGTTGCTTTATGGGGAGCGAAGAGTCCAAAGATTCTTTTGCCTAGATGGGCAATTTTTGGGGCCTTTGCGTTCTTTTCTCTAATACTGTCTACGTCGCCACCGAAACGGCCCATCGGCCCACCATGCATGCTCATGGGTTCAGCCTAGTGTTCACATTGGATGGCAAAGAGCAATCTTGGATTTGCCCTATCTAACTGCTGAATTAGAGCCTCTATATCTGTAACAAAGGCTAGGCGGAGTAGTTGTTATAGAAAGAGTTTGGTCTCCTGATTGCATCAATGAGAGCTAAAACAACAAATAGAGACCAACTTATCCAAGCTAAGACACTAAATGTGTATAGCGAATTCACTTCTTCTTGGTTGGGGGAAGTAGAAACAAACCCCGGTAGGTAACTCATAGTCGCAAGTAGGGCTGGGGCGGCCGACAGGGTGAAGCCAGCCCAGAATTTCAAACGATCTGTCTTATAGGTGTAAGTCCAGGCAAAGAAGCTAAAGAGAAGAGCTAAGACAATGGCTGTTCTTTTCGAACGCAAGTAAAAGCTCCTTTCAACTGGGGGTTCACTAAATAATATTCGTTTTTGAATAGTTGTTTACCCTTTGTTATCAAATGGCAACCATAGTGACAGTAAAGACGGTAAGAGCAAATTAGAATGGGTGGGAAATGTTTAGGAGATCAAATTGAGTCAAGCCTTAAATATGTTCTGTGTTGCCTGTGGCAATAACTTAGTGCCTAGTGCAGCAATTTGCCCTAAGTGTGGAACCCCGACCCAAAACATCGCACCAGTTGTGCAAATGGGTAAGTCCAAAACTACCGCTGTATTGTTAGCTGTCTTCTTGGGATTCTGGGCTTGGCTGTATACCTTCCAGGTGAACAAGACCAAGTTCTTCATCGGGCTTTCTGCTCAAATAGTTCTCTCCATCGTTTACTTCGTCGTCTTTTTCCAATATTTCACCTCGGCTCTAAATAGCTATGACTACAACTGTGATTACAACTATTCGTGTACCGAAACCTACGACAGCGCTTCCATAGGCGGATTAATTGGAGCAATGTTTTTTATTGGGATAGTAGGGCTAGGCCTGTGGATCTGGGAGATTGTTGACAATGCTCGCAGACCTGAATCGTTTTACTTGAACTATCCAAACGAGAGGTAGTTACCAAGCACCCATCTGGTTTGGGTTGATTACTGCGCCAGAAATAGTTTTTTCCAATTGAAGTTTTGCGTTATTTGCATACTGAAGGGAAACCGGTTCCAAAGAAAAATTGTCAACTAGTCTGGCCAGTTTGTGAAGATCTGCTTCGATAACCACACCGGCAACGGTATAGCCACCTGTGGTTCCCGAGTCGACGGCAAGAATAACCGGTTGACCTGAAGGTGGAACTTGGATAGCTCCTGGCATCATTGGGAAACTAGCTAGATTTCCTGAACCAGATTCAACACGCTCCTCTCTATTTAGTCTTACGCCTATTCTTGAAACTCGTTCCTTAGACCAGTTACCAGAAACATCAATATTCATAGGCCCTGGAATGTAATGAAGAACATTTGCTTGGTATTCCTGTTTCACACTTAGAAAACTTCCAATTAGAGCAGTAGTTGGATTTACTTCAAATTGGTCTCCTGCAAGAACAGCATCGGGACCTAGTGAAGACAAAGTGTCTCTGGATGCTGAACCTAGAACTTTAGTTACTTGAATACCAGCAACTACTAAATAAGTTGGCGAAGAATCTATCGGTTCAATTAGCAATCGTTGTTTTGCCAGTAGTTGAAAACTTGTATTAACTGAAACTATGTTACTGTCCACATAAACTTTTGCATTTCCAACTATTGCAACTACTGCATTACTAGAAGTCTCTAATTCGAACCTTCCTTGAATAATTTCGAATGCTGGTTCGTTCTTTGTTCCTAGAAGTAAATTAGCTAAACGAAAACTAACCTGATCAAAGGCACCGGAACGAGAAATTCCCATCTCACGGAAACCATAACGTCCTTGGTCTTCTATCAATGTGATACCAGATTGGATTATCTTCAGGGTCATGATTTGAGCTCCTCAAATCTGACTAAATCCCCAGCTTGTAATAGAGCAGGATTCTCATGGTTGTTTACATCAAATAAGACCTGCTCGGTGCTACCAATCAGATTCCAGCCGCCAGGCATGCTGCTCGGATACACACAACTCATTCCCGAGGCAATTGCTACTGAACCCGTAGGAACCTTGGCTCTAGGCACTTCTAAACGAGGAATTTGAGCTAGTAGTTTGGCTTCCTCTTGGTTTTCATCAAACGGAACTAAATATGGAAAGCCCGGAGCAAAGCCGATAAGAGCAACTTGCCAAGTTATAGCTGTATGAAAAGAGATGAGTTTTGCTCTTGTTATTTCTAACTTTTGACAAACAGTTTCAAGATCTTCACCGCTGTATTCAGTTGCAATTACAAAGGTTCTATGTTCAGTTGATGATTCAACTGTTTCTACTTTTGAGAGAGCGCTTAGGACCAGTTCAGTATGGTCGGAAATTTCAGGAAAAGTGATCACTAGTGTATTCAGACCACTTCGCACTTCTGCATCTGGGAACAGTAATCTAAATGAATCAATTACACTGACAGGTTTCACCTGTTCGAGTTCTATTAGAACTGAACGTTCACCATACTGGCTAACCTGAGCTCTCATCAGAACCTAGATATTTCTACCTGGTGAGACTCGAGTAATTCCCTAACTTCTAGAACGGTTTGGGCCGCATCTGGGGTATCAGCATGAACACAAAGAGTTTGAATTTTTAGTGCAAGTGGGTTTCCCTGATAGCTGGTGATTGAGCCTGAACGGATGAGTTCTTCTGCTTGTTTTGCTGCTTCTGCATGGTTGAGTACTGAACCAGGTAGTGTTCTAGAAACAAGGGTGCCATTGTCGTTATAGGCGCGATCCATGAAACCTTCAGCAATAAATGCAACACCTTGTTCTTTACAAACTTGCTCCAAAGTGCTGCCAGGAAGGCCAAACAGCGGAATATCTTTGGCTGCAAGAACACATGCTTGAACCAATGTCTCTGCCACTGACACATCCACCATGGCATCGTTATATAGAGCGCCATGGGCTTTGATGTGGCTAACTGATGCACCATGTTTTCCCAACTCCAGTTTTACAGCGTTGATTTGTTCGACAATTATTTGGATTAGTTGCTCTCCGCTGAACTGTTTTTTCATCGAGATACGACCAAAGTTTTCTCGGTCCGGGTACGAGGGATGAGCTCCAACTTGCACGTTATGCGCTAACGCTGAAATTACAGTTTCTATAAGCAGTTCGCCACCACCGGCATGCCCACCGCAAGCAACGTTTGCTGAAGTTATTAGGGGGAGCAGGGCTAAATAGTCACCTTCGGTTTCACCTAGGTCAGCATTTAGATCGATAGCAAGCAACAATTCTTCACTTTCTGTTAACCAGCGTAATCAGTTATCAACTGATCAGTGGTTTGTCCTTCGTTTTAGAGTTGTTAGACGGTTATTTACTTAACTTTAAGTTAATCTGGCTTTTACTGAGTGAATCAGTTTCTGAAATGTCTTTTTTCTAGTCTTTTAGCATGAAGTTGCGGATAGCTATTGTTACCGAGAGTTTCCCACCTGTTTTTAATGGTGTGGCTAACAGCGTGGTTCGAGTGCTAGAGACGATCAAAGATCTAGGTCATGAGGCAATAGTCATCGCACCAACTACTCCGGGTGAATACTTCAACGGTTTTCGCACTTACCAGGTGGCAAGTGTTCCAGTTTTTCAATTCCAACTCGGATTGCCATCGGCTGCAGTATCTAAAATTCTCTCGGACTTCAGACCAGACCTGGTCCATGCCGCTTCACCAGTTTTACTTGGAGCACAGGCAGTAACCTGGGCGGAAAAGAATGGTGTTCCATCGGTAGCGGTATTCCAAACTGACTTGGCAGCCTATGCAGAGCGCTACGGATTCAAAGTGCTCAGACCTATGATGGATAAACTCATGGCAAGTTTTCATGCTGGGGCAACCATCAACTTAGCTCCAAATACTGAAGTAAAGAGCTATTTGCAAAATATTGGACTTAAGAATATAGAAATCTGGGGTAGAGGTGTCGACCTAGAACTTTTCCACCCAAACAGAAAAGCTACTGCCGAAGTAAAAGTTCTTCGTGAGCAACTCGCTCCTAACGGTGAAAAGATTGTTGGTTATGTTGGCAGATTAGCCGCGGAGAAAAGAGTTGATCGGTTTGCTGAATTCTCAGACATCAAAAACACTGTCTTCTTGATTGTTGGTGACGGACCAGAGCGAGCAGCGTTGGAAACCAAGCTGGCAAAAATAAACGTAAAGTTTGTCGGTAAGCAAACCGGTGAAGATCTCGCAAATTACTACGCTGCCATGGATGCCTTTGTTCACTTCGGTACCGAGGAAACTTTTGGTCAAACCATTCAAGAGGCTCAGGCTGCTGGCGCTACCGTACTAGCGCCAAATTCTGGTGGACCAAAGTTTTTGATTGAAAGTGGTAAATCAGGTTTTCTAATTGACCCTGAGTTGAAAAACGCTTACTCGAATCAACTGGGTATTGTTTTAGCAGATGAAGAATTAAGTCAGCGCATTGCTGAAGGCGGTAGGAGATCAGTGCTAAACAAGAGCTGGCAGGCGAATAACTCAAAACTCTTTGAGTTCTATTCGAAAGCTTTGGCAATGCACGGGGTAGAGACTGCGGAGCCACTGCAAGTTGCTTGATGCTCAGTCCCTGATTGACGCCTTCGGAGCTTATGCTGTTGCCGGAGTTGCCTTGATATTGTTCTTAGAGACGTCAACCATTTTTGGCTCTTTCCTACCTGGTGACTCTTTGATTTTCGTCTTGGGTATCACGCTTGCCCAATCCAGCAGCAATATGGAGATTATTATTGCAGTCCCGCTGCTGATCACTAGCGCTACCTTGGGTAGCCAGGTTGGCTATCTCATTGGGGAAAAGGTTGGCCCAAGACTGTTCACCAAGCGGAAGAAGAACTGGTTTTTCAATGAGGACACTATTACCCGATCTCAAGCGGTTATCGACCGCTATGGTCCGAGCGCACTGATTGTCGCTAGATTCATCCCAGTACTTAGAGCACTGGTTCCCATGTTGGTTGGCATTCTAAAAATGGGTAGGAAAAAATTCTTTCGATACAACCTAATTGGTGCGATTCTCTGGGCAGGAGTACTTTTGCTAATTGCCTGGGGTTTAGGAAACATTCAAGTCGTGAAAGACCATATCGAACAATGGGTACTTGGCTTTGTAATTGTTAGTTCTTTACCTTTTCCAATTGAAATACTTAGAAATTATTTGAAAGCTAGAAAAGCTAATAAAAACAGTTAGGAAGCTTTGGTGTAATCAAAGTCACCAAAGTTACCGGGGCGATACTCACTGACGTGTTCAATGTCGTAAGCGACACCTTTGAATTCAGCAAGTCTAGGAAGTTTCGGATCTAGTCCATCACCAGAAGAAACTCTTCTGATTCTTCGCCAGAAGAACGGAATAACGTGGATCACTATCCAACGAGAAGTTCCGATTGGTCCGCGCTTAGGAGCTTCTATTTCACGGTAGTCAAATTCTGAGATTCGATAACTCAGGTTCAGTAATTTAGCTGCCTCATTGGCAACCTTGATATGTCCCGGCCCTGAAAAATGAACCATATCCTCTGCCCAGTATGCAACATCTGCCAATGACTCGATGCGATGGACATCATGAACCGGAACTTCTAGATCTCTTGCCACCCGTTCAATCATCTCGGTCATATGTGTTGCTAATTTAGCCAGTGGTCTAAACACAATCAAATGCAGAGGGTTGATGGTGTTGGAGAGAACTACAAAACTACCGGCCTCTTGAAGTTTGATTATTCCAGAGCGTAACTTGGCTTCCAGGGCTGGAAGGTTCTCAGGTTTACTCAGTAAGTCATTTTGACCAGCCATGATGGTCACCAAATCTGGTTTCAGTGCTAGGGCTGCCTCTAGTTGAGCCCCCATGATGTCGTTTATTTTAGCCCCGCGGAGAGCCTGGTTTGAATACTTGAAAACTTCACCCCGAGCTTGACATTCCTTAGCCAGCAAAGTTGCTAAACGATCGGTCCAACCGGCGTGCACCCGACTGTGTTTGAAAGAGAAGTCGCCTAAGCCCTCGGAGAGCGAGTCTCCAAG
>DDPP01000065.1:5806-7351 GCA_002342255.1 Micrococcales bacterium UBA2465 | reverse complement strand
ATTGTAATGTTGTTTACCAAACGGTGAACCAGTTTCTACTCGGGGAAAGGGATTGCCTTTAGCCCGGTTGACTTGGCAGCTCGGAAAAGGGCAAAGTAAGCAGTGAAAATCTTAGTTTTAGTTTTCAGAGCCAAATGAATTTATATGGCATCCGGCATTCTAAGCGAGGTAGAAACTCTAACTTGGGCTAGCTGCAGAGTCACTATCTGCGCACCAATTAAGTAATTGCTTCTAGGAAATAGCTTTCTTAACTAGTTGCCTGATTTTCTTTTCAACTTCTGGGGTAATGGCCGTGATCGCATAAGATGTTGCCCAGATATCTCCGCTGTCTAAATTGGCTGTGTCCTGGAAACCTAAAGTGCAGTATCGAGTCTTGAACTTTCCAGAGTCTTGGAAGAAAACTAAAGCTTTATCGTTTTTGAAGTATGCCTGCATGCCATAGAAAGTCTTTGGTTGAAGTTCAGGAGCAACATCCATGACAATCTTGTGAACTGCTTGGGCAAGTTTCCGATCAGCAGGGGCCATAGCCTTGATCTTCTCTTGCACCTCTTTAGCGTGTTCTTCAGGCCCAAACTTTTTTCGTCGTTCGGCGGCAGCTGCTCGCATTGCAGCTTTTTCTTCTTTGCTGAAAGTTTCTGACATAGCAATATGCTAGGCCAAAATATATGCCTCAATCGCCATCCGTGCACTCCAGCGAGTCAATAAGTTTGGTTAGCTGTAACTTGTCTTGCTGAAGAATAGCCAGCTGGAGGATTATTATTTTTATGGCTCGGATTTGTAAGGACTCATCATGGAAAATAAAATCAGCAAACTGACCATGCCAACAATTGCCCTGTCATTGATGACAGTTGTTTCAGCGGTCTCTGGTTTGAATATGGCACTACCTAAACTTGCGGTCGACACTGGAGCAAGTTCAACCCAGCTCACCTGGATTGTTGACTCATACACTGTAGTTTTTGCCGGTTTGCTTTTGATAGCCGGTGCTCTCGGAGATAAGTATGGTCGTCAGAGAGCACTGCTTCTTGGTCTAGTAGTTTTTGCTGCAGCCTGCATTTTTGGTTTCTTCCAAAATGATCCAAACTATCTAATTGCGGCAAGAATCCTGATGGGTGTAGGTGCTGCCTTCATCATGCCCTCGACGCTTTCAGTGATTACAACATCCTTTCCACCTGAGTCACGAGGTAAAGCGGTAAGTGTTTGGGTAGGTATTGCCGGTGGCGGTGCGGTTTTAGGTTTATTCGGTGTTGCAATTCTGCTTGAGTATTTCCCTTGGAACTCTTTCTTTATGCTGAATCTCAGCCTTGCGGTGCTAGCGATTTTAGGTTGCATCCAGGTCCCGAACTCTAAGGATGAGCAAGGTCATCCTCTGGATTGGGTTGGTGGTGCACTTTCGGTTCTAACAGTTGGTGGATTTGTCTTCGGAATCATTGAAGGTCCAGAGCGGGGCTGGGATGCGATAGAGACCATTTCAGGTTTGACCGTGGGTGCCATTGCTC
This sequence comes from Micrococcales bacterium UBA2465, assembly GCA_002342255.1. Classification (GTDB taxonomy): domain Bacteria; phylum Actinomycetota; class Actinomycetes; order Actinomycetales; family Microbacteriaceae; genus Rhodoluna. The sequence continues at coordinate 5,855 of DDPP01000065.1, read as the reverse complement.
TAGTAGCTTTTGTAATTGTTGAACTTAGATCAAAATACCCACTTTTAGA
>DDPP01000065.1:4971-5726 GCA_002342255.1 Micrococcales bacterium UBA2465 | reverse complement strand
TTCATTTTCGTTGGCATGCAGTATTTGCAATTCGTTGCAAAGTTTTCACCGCTAGAAGCAGCAGCTCATTTATTGTGGATGCCGTTGATTCTGTTGCCTGGGTCTCGTATCGCGGGAGCTTTATCAAAAAAGGTTCCTCAGAAATATTTGGGTTCAACAGGACTTGCAATATTCGGCTATGCCTTGCTGCATTTTTCTAGACTGGGGGTTGACTTCGACTTCTGGTACTTCTCAATCGGAGTAATGTTACTTGCTCTAGGTTTGGCTTTGTGTGCCACTCCAGCTACGGTTGCTATTACCCAAGCTCTACCAACTAGCAAGCAGGGAGTTGCCAGTGCAGTTAATGACACAGCTAGAGAAGTGGGTTCAGCGATAGGTATAGCGGTGCTTGGAGCAGCGCTTACCGAGGCATACAAAAACTCTATGGAAATTGCCACCAAAGGGTTAGATGAACAAATTGCTAGCAAGCTGCAAAGCAGCGTGGCTTTTACCAAGATGCCTGCACCTATGGGAATCCCAGCAGATAAATGGAATCAGTTGGTGGCTTCAGGGCTTGAGGCGTTCCGCGATGGAACCCAGAATGCTTTGACAATTGCTGGATGTGTGGCCATCGCTGGCGCATTACTGATTTTGATTATTGCACCAAGTAAAACTGCTCAACTAGAAAAATAAATCCTTCTAGTTGGGTTAACTAACCTGAACTCGAAATTTTATTTTTTCTTTGATGTGAAAATAAACCAAAGCAAAAATACGAT
>DDPP01000065.1:0-4891 GCA_002342255.1 Micrococcales bacterium UBA2465 | reverse complement strand
TTTGATCCTGACATTTCAGCTCCGCCTGTGTTGTCCATGATTTCTCTTAACGATTATTCTTTGAAAATTATAACCAATCAGAGTTATGGCTAAGGTTTTAGCCCTTTCCAGATGCTCTGAATCTCTGGTGCTTTAGGAGCTCTCTCGCCATAGATAGATTTATAAACTCTTCTTCCGGATAAGTAGTGAGATAGCTGAACCATGGCACTTTTGAGTTCTGGTCCCTTTAGATATTTCAAATAGAGTCTGGCTGCTTGTTTAGCCCACGGATCCCCGTGGTAACCGCTAGATAAAGCGTGACCAACTTCATGCAACATAGTTTCTTTATCAAAGTGACAAAGGAACATGGCTTTGATTTCATGATCCCACCAGCCCATGGCATGGGGAACATCACCTTTATGACCGAAGTGTGAATGGATTCTTACCCAGTTGATTTTTAGTTTTTCTTCCCGTGCCACTTTGTTTAGAAGAAGTAATACTGGTTTCCAATACTTCCAAGCTCTTTCATCAAAAGTTGGCACTGGTCTAACTTCAAAGTCCAATTTAGTGGCCCAGACTGGGACCATCCGATAGTGGCCAGCTATCTTTAGCTCAATCAGTTTCTCGGAATTAGTAGGCATGGGCTAATTGTAGTTTTCCTAAAAAGACAAAAGTCCCAGATTGCTCTGGGGCTTTATCGCTGTCTCATTTGCGAAATGTCCTCTTTCGAGGACCGCGGAGAATAGGTGGAAACGCACTAACTCCGTTCTTCCCTTGTGATCACTGGTTTGATGAAGTTCAAAATCACTTTCTACGCCATAGACGATAGTAGTGTGGCTAGATTATCTTGACGATTGTTGGGTGAATTTCTTTCAGATGAATCTGCGACCACTTTCCAAGTTCTTCTAGCACCGGTCGCAAAGCTTTGCCTCGCTGGGTAAGTTGGAAAGCATTGTTTCGAGAAGGCTTATCTGGATTTATTCTCTCGATTATCGACAGGGATTCTAGCCACTTCAGCCTGGAAGCAAGTATGTTTGTCGAAATTCCTTCGGGTGACGATGCGAACTCTGAGTAAGTTCTAGAGGAATGTTCGATTAGATCGCGAACAATTATTAACGACCATTTGTCGCCTAGGATATCCAAACCTGATGCAATAGGGCAGGATGATCTCCACTCCGGATTCTGTAATTCCGAGTCGGTGTTCATAGGCCTCCTATTTAGAGATTGAGGCAGCCATCTCCAAAACAGACTTATCAATTGGGGTTGGCTCCCAGTTCAGACTATCCACTGTGTCTGAAATGTCGTAGGAAATCATTCTCCCAAGTTCAGGAACCATGCCTTTAGCTTCTCGGTCGAAAAGGCTCATCATTTTGATCATGAAGTTTGGCGCTTTAATTGATGGAACTTTGCTGTAACCGGCGGCGCGAAGAGTGGCAGCGAGCTTTGACATTGCAACCGGCTCTGCTGTGGAGGCGATGTAACGCTTGCCAGCAGACTTCTTGTCTTTCATAGCGGCGACATGAAGCTTCGCTATGTCTCTGACATCCACCATGCCCATGGCAACCTGAGGCACCATCGGTAGTTTGCCAGAGATAAGCCCTGCAATCATTGCAATACTTTGGCCATCGCCGGACTTACCAATTGCAGGTCCCAGCATGAACCCTGGGTTGATTGTCACTAGCTCCATATCGCTATCTTCGACTAGTTTCCAAGCGGCTTGTTCGGCGAGTGTTTTACTTTTTGCGTAAGGCCCGATGTCTGCGGTCAAATCAGACCAAGAGTCTGTTCCATATTTTCCAGAGGCGCGACCAGAAGTCATAGCAACTACTGATGAAGTTAGAACGACACGTTTTACACCAGCTCGCTTAGCTGCACCTAGGACCCTTTTAGTTCCCTCAACAGCGGGCTTGATAAGTTCGTTTTCATCTTTAGGCACTGCTAGAACGAAAGGTGATGCGATGTGGAGAACGAATGAACAGCCATTGACTGCATCATCCCAGCCTTCGTCGTTCAGAAGATCAACTGTTACAAATTCCAAGTTCTTGGTGTCGGCAACACCCTGGAGATTTTTCATTACGGAAGCAGCTTTGGCTTTATCTCTAACAGTGCCGCGCACTCGATAGCCTGCTTTTAGCAATTCAACTGCCACGTGCTGGCCCACATACCCGCTGATTCCTGTTACCAAAACTAGTTCCATAGCTCTTCCTTTGCATTCGTAATATTTGTGTTTGCAAAGGGAGCCTACGTTATTAACTTGCAATATGCAAGTTAATAACGTCGCGGATTTCACGTCGATCAAAAGTGATAAAGCCCCAGATTGCTCTGGGGCTTTATCGCTGTCTCATTTGCGAAACGTCCTCTTTCGAGGAGCGCGGAGAATGGGGGATTCGAACCCCCGAGGGCTTGCACCCAACGCGCTTTCCAAGCGCGCGCCATAGGCCACTAGGCGAATTCTCCTGGTACCTAATTACTTAGGCACCGTAAAAGTATAGCCGTAGGGTTTAGCAGTGTTTAGTGCTGGTTTTACCCTTCACTGCAGTGATGCAGACACTACCTGACACAGATTGATACTTGGTAGTTAATTTCACTCCGTTATTGATCTTGGTGATTTTTAGTTTTAGTGCTGTTGCAGCAGAAATTAGGTGTTTCTGAGCGATAGCAGCTTTACTGGCTTTAGCTAATGTGGTTGCTTTCTTGACAATTGAAGTCGCTTGCGGATACAACTTACCTTCAGCAGTGATTTGCTTGGTCAGCTTTTTGATTGTGCTTTGAGTAATCACTGTTGAAATGTCTGGCATGTCAACAGATATCTCGTTATCCACTTCAAATTCGGTTACCACTTTGCCCGCAGATGCACCATTTTGAGTGGTGATAGTGACTCGGTTAAGGTAATCACCATTGAATTCAACTTTCTCATGGATGACAGCGGCTTGTCCGAGGAAATCTAGGGACATATCGAACTCGTAACTAGTTGAATCTGGATTTTCGGAATCTACTGTTTTTGTTACCTCAGAAAATGTGAATAATGAGATTACTGCCATGTAAGGATTTAAGCTTTGGTTCAAAGTGGAATCAGCTTCTTTGGAAAAAAGTTTGTCTGGTGTTGTTAGGGTCCCACCACCTGTGATTTTGTCACTCTGAACTAATTTGTTTTTACTGTCCGGGATTCTGGAAAATAGCGAGCTTGGTACATCGCCTACGGTACTGATGTATTGAGACTGCGAGAAATAACCGTATCCGTCAACTATCCAGGTGCTGTATGAAGAATCCTCTGAATTAATGGTTAGTTTCATCTTGGACTTGGTGGCTTCAATCGTAACTGTGCCCGAAGGGGTTGTTGTTTCACCTTCGCTAAAAGAAGTGGTCACTGACATTCTCAAACCGCTTTGATTTGATATAAATTCTGAACTAGCAGCAGAAGCTGCAGCAAGATCTTGATAGCTGTCGCTTGCTGTGAACTCTTCGTAAGTTAAGTTGGGAGATGAATCAGCATTTGCTGGCATTATCCCCGTGAGCAGAAGCCCAAGCGAAGTAACTGTGATTGCCACTAATTTAGTGTGTTTTGACATTTGAACTCTCCATTTCGTTAGGAGGGGTTCCCCCCTTGAGATAAACCTACCAGCTTTCCAGATTTCCCTGAGTCGCTGCGCGGTAACAGTTAGGGAACACTATGTCCTAACCGAGGAGTATGTTTGAAACTGAAGGAAAGGAAGCGCTATGAAGCTAACTACAGGTCAGAGCTGTTTAGTTCTAGTCATACTGGCTTTTATTCTCGCCGGTGCTCAAGCCCTAGCCCAATCTCCTGGTGGTATTGCACTCTTGATTGTTCTGGTTGGTGGTCTGGGTGTTGCCATCCTGATGTTCGTCAGGGCCAGAACACAAAATCGCTACAAGAACTTGCTAGCCCAAGCGGATCAGCTGGAGAAAATTGCTAACGGTGATTTTGGCGTGGAGAATATGATGTTCTCAACCCAGAAGGATGAAGTTATTGTCTTGCACCTAAACAAGGTGACTCTCCAGGAATACAAAAGCACTGGGTCTACCTATAGCGGTGGCTATGGGGGTTTGAGCTTTAGAGTCACCAAGGGAGTAAGGGCAAACGTTGGCGGAATGCAAGGACAGACCACCAGAAATCCCGAAGAGAGAACTCCTTTAGATGTCGGTTCAGTTACTTTTACAAATCAGCGTTTCGTTTTTGCTGGGCCGAACTTAGTGAGGGAGTGGGACTTGGACAAGATCGTAAACCTAACTCCTGATGACAATGGAATCAATCTTGAGATAGCCGTTTCCAATCGCGAAAAAGCTTCGGTTCTGTCAGCCTTGAATTTTCCTGATCCGACTCCTGGTATGGCCGCCAGCATTGCCGTTGCCTGGAAAGAAAAAGGAAAGGCTGGCGCAATGGCAGATGCCAAAGACATGGCTGATCAGCTGCGCAAGGTTGTTGCTGAGGCTCAGGCTAAGTAGCCCTCGTTTAGTCCAGATAAACTTATTCAGGACTCCCCGTGCGGCGTCACCTCGGCTAACTCCCCCAGGATCGAAAGATAGCAAGGGTAACTGGGCTCTGGCGGGTGTGCGGGGAGTCTTTACACATCTCCCGTCTGCGTGTCAGTGAAAAGGTTTAGGCTCTTAAGGTGTCCACTGCTTTATATCGTCGCTATCGTCCAGAGTCCTTTGCTGAGCTCATTGGGCAGTCTCAGGTGGCTGTGCCACTTATGGCAGCCCTTAAGAGCGACCGAGTAAATCATGCTTATTTGTTCAGTGGTCCTAGAGGTTGCGGTAAAACTACCTCTGCCAGAATCCTTGCTCGTTGTTTGAACTGTGCTGAGGGTCCTACCGACACTCCATGTGGCAAATGTCCATCATGTATTGAACTTTCTAGAGATGGTTCTGGTTCGCTAGATGTAATTGAAAT
>DDPP01000012.1 GCA_002342255.1 Micrococcales bacterium UBA2465 | reverse complement strand
GTTCTAGCGCGTAGACCGAACTTAGTTCCGTGCTCAACTGCAAGCATGAACTCTTCGTTTACACGAACTGAGTTGTTTGCGTTCTGATACTGAACTGAGTTTATGTCTTTTCCACCAAGCTCCATGTCGTAACCAGCGTCACGAAGAACACGAATCTTGTCCTCTTCACGAGCCTTGGTCTCGATAAACTCCTCGATGTCTGGGTGATCAACGTCAAGAACGACCATCTTTGCGGCACGACGAGTCGCACCACCAGACTTGATGGTTCCTGCAGATGCATCAGCACCGCGCATGAAGGAAACTGGACCAGAAGCTGAACCACCGGAAGAACGAAGCAGTTCCTTAGAGGAACGGATTCTGGAAAGGTTTAGACCAGCACCTGATCCACCTTTGAAGATCATTCCCTCTTCGCGGTACCAATTCAAAATTGATTCCATCGAGTCGTCCACCGACAAAATGAAGCAAGCAGATACCTGCTGAGGACTCGAAGTTCCAACGTTGAACCAAACCGGTGAGTTGAAGGCAAAGACCTGGTTTAACAGCATGAAGGTTAGCTCATGATCGAAGATAGTTGCGTCTTCTTCTGTTGCGAAGTATCCATGGTCACGGCCCGCCTGGGTGTAGGTCTTTACCACTCTGTCAATTAGCTGTCTGAGGCTGAATTCGCGAGCTGCAGTGCCCATAGCGCCACGGAAATATTTTGTAGTAACGATGGTGGATGCGTTCACGCTCCAGAATTCTGGAAATTCAACACCACGTTGCTCAAATATAGTTTCGCCATTCTTCCAGTTGGTTTGGACGACATCGCGATATTCCCAGTTTACCTGTTCGTAAGGGTGAACTCCTTCGGTTGTGTAGATGCGCTCAATCTTGAGACCCTTACGTCCCTGACTAGCGGCACCGGCGTCGGTGTATGCCGATGTGTCTGTCATTTTTTGCCTTTCTTTCTTTTATTTTGTTTTTAGTTTTCTACGCGCGCTGCTATGCAGTTTGCGAAGCTTGGTTTTCTCTTTCGACTTTCAAAACTGCTATTGCAGCCTCAAAGTCCTCCAGTGTGTCCCAACCTTGGTACACACTGGCAAATCTCATAAATGCCACTTCATCGAGTTTCCGAAGTGGCTCTAGGATTGCCAATCCGACCTCCTGTGCCTCAACCTGGGCAGCTCCAGTTGCACGGATAGTTTCTTCCACGCTCTGAGCTAGAACCGCCAAATCACCATCAGTGACCGGTCTGCCCTGACATGCCTTTCGAACACCATTGACGATTTTTTCTCGGCTAAACGGTTCAGTCGAACCACCACGTTTGAGAACGCTAATACTTGCAGTCTCAGTGGTTGAGAAGCGAGATCCACACTCGGGACACTCTCTTCTCCTACGAATTGAAGAGCCGTCTTCAGCTGTTCTGGAGTCGATAACCCTGGAGTCCGCATGGCGGCAGAATGGACAGTGCATGCTTACTCCTTCTTTTCAGGGCCTTTTTGGCCAGTCTTAGGGTCATGAGAAATCAACTATACACACAAGATGTAGGTACTTTTGCGTTCTCCGTCCCTATATCTTGTGGTTTTTATTCGTTCAAACAAAATTTCCTAAAATGTCGGCGTGTTGCCCTATAGTAAGCGAAATTTTTATTGAAAACCTTAACCTTCAACCAAAGATTTAATCTTTCCGTTACCAAATAAACAGGCCGCAGAAATCTTATTTTTGGCTGGAATACTTCTAACCATAAAAAACACCACTGACACGGATGGGCTACCCTTACAACTAGCAAGGAAAGGCCCAGATGGAACAAATCGAAAACGCAACCGAAGCATTGAAATCGGCATTCCGACGTCATGCCTCAGGCGTATGCATAATCACTATGAATGACCCGGAGGGAAACCCAGTCGGCTTTACCGCTACAAGTGTTACCTCGCTCGGATCTGAACCTGCCCTGGTAACCTTCAATGTTTCTCGCGGTGCTAGTAGTTGGCGAGCCTTGAAAGATGTCAAGTATGTGGCGATTTCAATGCTCAGTCAAGAATCACTCTCTCTTGCTAAGAAAATGTCTGAGGATCACAGCAAAAGATTTCTATCTGACGATTGGTTCAGAGAAGAACGGCATCAGATACCTATTTTCAAAAATGTCAATGCGATTTTGATTTGTGAGGTAAAGAGATTCGTTGAGGTTGAAGCTAATGCGGTGTTTATAGTTTCAGTTGAATCAGGCTTACTAACCGAAGAGCTCCCAAGTTTGCTCTACCACCAAAGAGGATACGTCATCCCCGGTGAGCGACTGAGTTGATTGCTTCAACGGACCTTGATCTAAAACTCCAACTCCAAAATGCTGCTTTATTTCAGAAATTAAGGCTTCACTGACAAAAACTTTATGTTTGATTCGATACTCTTGGGCACCATCCGAACTTTTCAAGAGCAGGATAACTTCAGTTTGACCGGGGTATCTGCTCAAAGTCCTATCCAGAATTTCGATGTTTGGTCTTGTGGTTAAATGCTCTGGTATTACGAGTTTTAGTGGACCACTGAATATGTTTTGGTCTTTTTCCAAAACAACAATATCGTTGACATTTAGACTGAAGCCATCGTCCCGCGGACGCATCCTTCCGCGAATAGCCACAATGGAATCAACCTTAAGGATCTCTGCAAACTGCTGATATGTCTTGCTGAAGATCATCATGGTGACTTCAGAATCTAGATCTTCAATTGTTACATTGGCGTAGATATTTCCAGAAGCTCTAGCGGTCTTTACTTCAACTGCGGTAATCAAACCAGCAAGCGTGACAGGCTCTGTGTCTTCAAAATTTGACCGTGCATTAAAGGACGCGATGCTTTCGGTTGCCGCTAGGCGAATCCGATCCTCTGCTCCGCGCAGTGGGTGATCGCTGATATATAGCCCTAGCATTTCACGCTCCAGGCTCAATAACTGCCGCTGAGGCCACTCGGCTAAATTCGCAATTTTGGTGGCAGTGTGTTCCTCTTCGAAATCACCAAAGAGGTCCATCTCACCAGAAGCTTCTTGTTTTTTATTGCGCAACTCAGCTTCAATAATTTCTTCGTGCACTTCAAATAATGCTCGACGGGTTACCTCAAAAGAATCAAATGCACCAGCTTTGATCAGCGATTCGATAACCTTTCGGGTGCAAACCGATGCTGGAACTTTCGCAACAAAGTCCTGGAAGGATTCGAACCGCCCTTTAGCCTTGCGAGTTGCAACTATTTCTTCAACGACACCTAAACCAACATTGCGAATTGCCTCCAAACCAAATCGAATATCTTTGCCGACGGCTTGGAAGTCTGCGATGGAGTCATTGACATCTGGTGGCAAGACTCGAATTCCAGCTCGGCGGGCTTCACTTAGGTAAACTCCGAGCTTGTCTCTTGAACTTTTTACTGAGGTCAGCAAGGCAGCCATGTATTCCTGAGGGAAATTGGCCTTCATGTAGGCAGTCCAATATGACAAAACTCCGTAGGCGGCAGAGTGAGCCTTGTTGAAGGCATAATCTGCAAAGGGAAGCAACGTCTCCCAGAGCTTGGTTATTGCATCATCAGGGAAACCATTTTCCTTCATGCCCGCAGTGAAATCTGCTAGTTGCGCATCTAGCTCTTCCTTCTTTTTCTTGCCCATAGCACGGCGAAGTTCATCTGCTTTGGCCAGCGAAAAATTAGCTACCCGTTGGGCCACTGCCATAACCTGCTCTTGATAGACAATCAACCCGTAGGTTGGATCGAGAATTGCCGCCAATGGCTCTTCAAGGCTTTTGTGAATCGGAATGTTTTGCTCTAAACCATTTTTGCGGTGGGCATAAGAGATGTGTGAGCCCATACCCATCGGGCCAGGTCGATAAAGAGCAATCGCTGCCGAAATGTGCTCAAACTTGCTCGGCTTAAGTATCCTGAGCAATGCCCGCATCTGACCGCTATCTAACTGGAATACTCCAAGGGTGTCACCTCTTGAAATCATTTCGTAGGTTGCCCCATCGCCATCTAAATCCAGCTCTTCTAAAACAACTTCAACATTTCGATTGCTCTTTGCGTTTTCTAAAGCACGGTCGAGAACAGTAAGGTTTCTTAGACCTAGGAAGTCCATTTTGACCAAACCGAGTTCTTCGCAGGGATGTTGAGCAAACGCTGTGATGATAGCTCCATCATCGTCTCGTCGAATCACTGGAATAGTGTCAAGCAGCGGTTCAGCCGACATGATTACCCCGGCGGCATGCACCGAGGTTTGACGCTTAAGACCCTCGAGACCTTTAGCCAATTCAAATACTGTTCGAGCGTCAGAATCCTCTTCTAGGATTTTTCTAAACTCGGCAGCCTCTTTGTATCTCGACTTTGAATCGGTTGGCTGGTTAACTTGAACTGGTTCGAACTCTACTGATTCTTCGCTAAATTCATCATCCAACTCATCTCGAGTATCAACCACCACTGTCCTAGCATTCGGATCAGTTACCATCTCGGAAAGCGTCATATCTTTTCCAAGAACCATTGCCGGCATCGCCTTGGTTAGTTTCTCACCAACCGCGTAGTCCATACCGAGCACTCGGGCAGCGTCTTTCAAAGACTGCTTAGCTTTGATGGTTCCGAAGGTAATAATTTGTGCCACTCGGTCTTCGCCATATTTTTGAGTAACGTAACGAATTACCTCCCCTCTGCGACGGTCATCAAAGTCAACGTCGATATCGGGCAGGCTAATTCGCGCTGGGTTTAAAAAACGCTCGAATAGCAAACCATACTTAATCGGGTCTAAAGCGGTGATGCCAAGGGCGTAAGCCACAATAGAACCTGCCGCTGAACCTCGGCCAGGGCCCACTCTGATGCCTTGAGCTCTAGCCCAAGAAATAAAGTCTGCTACCACCAAGAAGTAGCCGGGGAAGTTCATGTTTTTGATAACTTCAACTTCAAATTTTGCTCGTTCTTGATACTGATGGGGTATGTTCTCACCAAAGCGCTCTTTCATACCTCTGGCAACTTCAAGTTCGAACCAGCTGGCTTCGGTGTGACCGGCTGGAACATCGAATCGGGGCATCAGATTGCGTTTTTCGAACTTGATATCGGCTCNNCAAAAGCGTGTTGTCGCAAGCCTCTGGAAAATCTGCGAATAGTTCCCGCATTGCTCTGGCGCTCTTTAGGTAGTAACCAGATCCTTCAAACTTAAATCTACGTTCGTCTGACATTTTCGTGCCAGTTTGGATGCAAAGCAAAGCCTCTTGAGCTTCGGAGTGACCTGGTTCCGTGAAATGTAAATCGTTGGTGGCCAGCAATGGAATACCTAAGTCTTTAGACAAACGGATAAGGTCACTGAACGTCCTTTTTTCTATCGATGCACCATGATCCATAATTTCGACAAAGTAGTTCTCTTTTCCGAAAATGTCTCTGAACTCGGCAGCGGTTTCCAGAGCTTTTTGATACTGACCTAACCGAAGTCTGGTTTGCACTTCTCCGCTAGCACAGCCGGTAGTTGCAATAATGCCTTTGGAAAAGCGAGAGAGAAGTTCTCTATCCATTCTTGGTTGGAAATAATAACCCTCTAACCAAGCATAGGAAGAGAGCCTAAAGAGATTGAACATACTCTGGTTATCGGTGGAAAGCATGGTCAGGTGAGTGTATGCACCTTTGGAGATATCATCATCTCCCCCATCAGCCCAACTAACTTTAGTTTTTTCAAACCTGGAACCCGGTGCCAAATAAGCTTCAATGCCAATTATGGGCTTAATGCCTTTTTTGGTTGCCTGCTCCCAGAAGTCAAATGCGCCAAAATTATTTCCATGATCGGTAATAGCGATTGCCGGCATTTTCAGCTCAACTGCTTTATCTAGAAGTTCGTCAACCTTGGCAGCGCCATCGAGCATCGAATAATCGGTATGCACGTGCAGGTGCACAAAGTTATCTTTGCTACTCATCGATTAGGTTCACAATCCTCAAGTGGTTCAGGCAAATAGCCTACTTCGAGCCACCGTCAATTTTTTACAGCCACTCCGCTTGCTTAGCCCTCGGTTCGAAGGAACTCTAGAGAGTTGGTCAAGTCCGCTGGACATTCGCTCTCAAAGCTCACATAATCTCCCGAGGTGGGGTGTTGGAAACCAAGTTTTACAGCATGTAACCATTGGCGTTCCATGCCAAGTCTTGCAGCCAGCTTAGGATCGCAACCGTAAAGGGTGTCACCAACCAGCGGATGCTTGAAGGCGGACATGTGGACTCTAATCTGGTGAGTTCGTCCGGTTTCTAGTTCAATCTGGAGCAAAGACGCCGCCTTGAACGCTTCAATGGTCTGGTAGTGAGTGACCGAGGGTTTTCCCTCATTGGAAACTGTGAACTTGTATTCATGCTTTGGATGCCTATTGATTGGGGCATCGATGGTCCCTGAGCTGGGATCTGGATGACCTTGAACTAGAGCATGATATGTTTTGTCAACTGTCCGATCCCTGAAGGCTTGTTTCATACGAGAGTATGCTACTTCGGTTTTGGTTAGCACCATCACCCCGCTGGTGCCAACATCAAGTCTGGAGACGATTCCCTGTCTTTCGGCAACCCCGGTGGTGGACATCGAGATGCCCAAAGCAAGTAACGCTCCACCAACACTTGGGCCATCCCAACCTACCGATGGGTGAGCTGCAATTCCGGCGGGCTTATCGACGACCACAATATCTCGATCTTGATAAATGACTTTCAGATCTGGAACAAGCTCTGGAACCAGAGCTAAGGCAGGCTTGGCTTTTGGCAGACTGATTTCTAGCCAAGCAGCCAAAACTAGAATCTCGGCTTTATCGATAATCTGATTGTTTTGGGAAACCAGACCCACTTCAATCATTTCTGCCACCTTGGCTCTCGAGATGCCAAGCAATTTGCTAATCCCAGCATCCGCTCGAAGTCCAGCAACCCCCTCGGTCACCTGAATAAGCCGCTGCTCAGTCATTTAGATCCACCGCCAATTCGATCGCCTCTGATAACCCGAATTACCACCACCACTGCGGTGAGACTGATTGCCATATCTGCAATGTTAAAAATCGGAAAATTAAATGGAATCTGAATGAAATCAATAACCTGTCCATTAGGAAAACCAGGCGCTCGGGTAATTCGATCGATTAGATTACCGACTACTCCCCCCAGTGCACAACCACCCATGACTAACCAGCCCTTGGTTCTAAAGCGCGGAACAAAATAAATTAGCGCTAAAGCTGCAATAGTTGAGGTGAGGGTAAAAATCCAAGTGTTGCTTCCGCCTAAAGAAAACGCGGCCCGATCATTGAAAGCCAGAGTGAACCTGAGCAAATCGCCTAGCACTGAAACTGGTTCCAAGGGAGTCAGAAACCCTAAGGCTAAAGTTTTTGAAAATTGATCTATGATGATTACCGCAGCGGCGATGCCTAGAGCCAAAAATGTTGAACGGAATTGCTTCTTCACAAAACTAGATCTGGAAGCTGCTGTTGGTGAGTTGAGTCGGACCGGTAGTTGGGCGGGCAGAAGAGGCGGTTGCCTCTAGATCAGTCAACTGTCCTTCGATATAGGCCTTTAGTTTGGCGCGGTATTCCTTCTCAAAAGTTCTCAGCCGTTGAACGTCATTCTCAGCCAAGGCCTTCTCTTGCTCAAGTCTGGACATGTCCGACTTGTGTTGAGCTTCTGCCTCTCGAACAATCCTGGCCGCAGTTGCGTGGCCTTCAGCAATCAGTGCATCACGCTTTTGGAGGCCTTCTTTGACATGCTCCTCGTGAAGCTTTCTAGCCAGTTGCAACAAGTTGTTGGTGTTGTTCGCTTCAAAGACGCTGAGGTCGGCAGCCGCCTCTGGGAAACTCACCTCGGCAGCAGCGGCCACCGGAATAGAAGACTCTGCTTGATTTACCTGCTGCACCAGTGAGGCACCGCTTCGCTGCAGTTCTGCGATACGACCATCGGCGGCTAGCAAGCGCTGTCTTAGGTCTTCGTTTTCCCGAGTGATTCGTCTCATTTCGAGCACGACCTCATCGAGGAAGTCATCTACCTCGTCTTGGTCATATCCTTCGCGAAATTTAGTCGGCTGGAATTTCTTATTGACAACGTCTTCTGGAGTTAAAGGCACCGCAGTCTCCTTTTGGTTTACTTAATCTGGCTTTCCGCTTGGAAGCGGTTTTCGAATCCTAGGTTACCCTAAGCAATCAAGACTAGGTTGGAATTCCTGACAGTAAGCGTTGAAATAGACCAATCAGCAGGAAACAAACCAAGATGGATAGGTCAAGATACACCGAACCAAGACGAATTGGGCGGATTAGCTTGCCCAGCGGCTTGACGATCCAATCGGTAGAACCGTAGGCGATAGCACTCACCAACAAAACCAGTCGATTCGGCCGGTAGCCTGGACTTAGGGCCCTCACCCAATCCAAAACAATCCTGGCAACTAACAAAATTTGAAATAGCTGAATTAGGGCAAATAGACCGAGAATAAGGTAAATCACAAGAACTAGTTAGGTTTTACGATTAGACGATCTCCGTCGTCTTCATCGGCGATGTCTTCGTCCTCTGGCTCGATTTCAACGTGTTCTGGAGCGAGCAGATAGACATCCTCGGCCACTCTGCTGGATTGAGCCAGGAGGCCCGCTTTCAAACCAGCCATGAAATCGATTAGTCGTGCGCGATCTGTTCCGGAGAGGTTTGAGACGTTTATTACTGCAGTAACGCCTTCTCTGAGTATGTCGGCAATCACCATCGCATCCGCATAAGACGTTAGATTTACAGTCTCAATCCGCTGAGTGGATTGGCCTCTAAAACTTCTTTGGGGCTTAGGTCTTGCCTCAGCCCGAGAGCTTGAAGTTCGCGGGGTGGCCGGAGCATTGGGTTTGCCTGAGAAATTAACTAAGTCCTTGAGCCAGTCAGTTACGCCGGACATTTTTTGCTCCTTCAACTTCGGTGATAAATGCTAACTTTAGGTTATTAGCGTTGACCGGTAATAGCGGTACCAACCCTAATGTGTGTCGCGCCAAAACCTATGGCAATTTCGAAATCTCCAGACATGCCTGCGGAAATATAATTAGCGGCTGGAGCAAGTTTCTGCAGTTCCTGACTAGATTTAGCTATCCGCTCGAAATCAAAGCCCGGGTCCCGATCTAGCCCGGCAACCCCCATTACACCCATTAGTTCGAGTTGACTTGAACCAATAACTTGTTCGGCAAACTCCCCTAGCCGTTCTGGCTTGATTCCTCCCCTATTTTCATCTTCGGTCAGATTCAATTCAATAAAGACTTTAAAGCGTCTGTCAGGTTGCTTAGCTACCTGCTTATTTAGCTCGCGTAAAAGGGAGTCTCGGTCTAACGAATGCAGGCAGCTGGCATATTCGAGCATAGATTTAACTTTGTTGGACTGCAGTTGGCCAACAAAATGCCAATTTGGTGAACTAGCAAAACCTGCAGATTTGAAAGCCTCAGCTTTGGCCGAGGCCTCTTGATCCTTATTTTCTCCAAAGTTCCTTTCACCCAGGTTGAACAGTTCAATTGCTAAATCAACCGGATGATTTTTGGTAACAATTACCAGATTTACCTCGGCAGCTGACCTGGAATGCTCCAAGCAAGCACGTTGGATCCTAGAATGGACCTCTGCTAATCGCTCTGCCAAAGAAGGCATGATGAATTACTTCAGGAAATCAGGTAAGTCGAATCCGTCATCAAAGTTTTTTGATTCTCTTCTTCTACCAAAGAAACCAGCTGTTTCTTTCCGGGTTGGCTCAATCTGGGTTACCGGTTCTAGTTCTTCCGGTTCAAATGAAGTCACTACCGGCTCCGGCACTATTTCAACTGGCCCCGAGTTCGCATCGAACCAACGTGAAAGCGGGGTAGTTTCAACCGCAACTTCTTCTTCAACTGCTACTGCTACAAGNNGCAGCCACCGGAGCTACCGCTGCTGGAGTAGCCATACCGTAGGCAGGTCTCGACACTGGTCTGGGGGTAACTTCATCAAAGCCAGCACCGATCACAGTGATGCGGATTTCATCGCCCAAGGTGTCATCGATTGCTGTTCCCCAAATGATGTTTGCAGATGGATGGACAACCTCTTGAATCAATCTTGCGGCCTCATTAACTTCGACCAACTTCATGTTGGTCCCAGCTAAGAAGTGAATCAATACTCCGCGGGCATTATCAATCGAGTTTTCAAGCAACGGGTGGTTGATGGCTTCTTCCGCGGCTCGAACTGCACGGTCTTCACCCTTTGCCGTGCCAATACCCATTAGCGCAGTCCCTGCTCCCTGCATTACTGATTTAACATCGGCGAAGTCTAGGTTGATTAAACCTGGTTCGGTAATCAAATCTGAAATTCCTTGAACTCCAGCTCGAAGGATATCGTCAGCCATACTAAATGAGTCTTTCAGGGATAGTTCGGTGTCATTTAGATCGATAAGTTTTTGGTTTGGGACAACGATGAGCGTGTCAACTTCCTGACGCAGTGCATCGATACCTGCTTGGGCATTTTCAGCACGACGTCTGCCTTCGAATTCGAATGGTCGAGTGACAACACCAACGGTTAATGCACCTGCTTGTTTAGCAGCTCTAGCTACGATTGGTGCTGCACCAGTTCCAGTTCCACCACCTTCACCAGCTGCTACAAAAACCATGTCCGCACCTCGAAGTACTTCTGCAATCTCATCGATGTGTTCTTCAGCGGCTCGACGACCAACTTCTGGGTCTGCACCAGCTCCAAGACTTCGAGTCGAGTTGCTACCAATTTCCAACTTCACATGTGCTTCAGATTTCAGCAGGTCTTGCCCGTCGGTGTTGATGGCAATGAATTCGATTCCGCGCAAGCGCTTTTCGATCATCTGGTTGATGGCGTTTCCGCCAGCACCGCCGACACCAACTACCTTGATCACTGCCAAGAAGTTGTTAAGAATTGGTTCTGTCATATTTTTCCTCCGTGTTACCTGCTTCTGTCAAACCCTAAACCTCTACTTGAAGGTTAATAAAGCCCAACAAATGCCCTAGCGGATAGAAAATAAGGCTAAATCCCTGATAAATCCTGCTGATTTACTGGCGTGTTGAGATTTACTAGCGAATCACGCTTGGGGTTAGTGGAGCAGAAACATCGAAAGTTGCTCTTACATTCGTTGGTGTCTTAAGTAAGAGGGCTTTCAGGACTTTAGATTTCAAAATCGAATTTGATGAGTCACCCCAGATTATGGTCTGAGCTGAGTAGCCTCTAAGTTGCATGGTTACGTTATCTTTTGACTTGGCCTGAATGTAGGCAACTCGATCTAGTAACTGGGCCGGTAGCGCTAATAATACGTCTATAGCCTGTTTGTAATTTGTTGATGTTTTAGGGTCATCTTTTACCAGAATGGTGGGAATCTTTTCGTTACCTGTGGCGGCTCCCAAATTGACCCCAGCAGGATCATAAAGAAATTTGACTCCCCCACGTATGACAATTGAGATTGGGGTTCGCTCAGTAACTCTAACTTCGAGAAGATGTGGCGGTTTCGAAACCAAAGAAATACTTTCGATGAGTTTGAATTTAGCTAGGTCAGTGGCAATATCCCCATCGCCTACCATGGTTAGAGCTGAGCCCACTCGGTGTTTCAACGCTGCCTCAATTTGAGCGGTTGGGACTCGCTTGTTGCCGGTCACTTTGATTCTTTCGATTGCCAACAACGGGGTGAACATGGTTGAAAGCACCAGGAGGATGAGAGCTAGCAGTCCAGCAAGCAAAGATCTAATGAAATATTTGGCAAATTTAGTTTCCCCGGTGAAACGATTTATTTCCCGCTTTGCTGATTTTCTTTGGCGAAGTGGGATTTTAATCGGTTTTGGTTTTAGGGCAGCCTTAATCTGTCTTGGCTTTGGGCCAGGAGAATTGCTATAGCGACTTTTTGGTGGTTGCATTTACTTTTCTAATGCCTTCAAGATTTCTGGTACCTGACGGTAGACATCCCCGCAACCCATAGTGATAATAAAATCTCCTGGTTTAGCAAGTACAGCTGCTGCAGCAGGAACTTCATCCCAATTCGGAACATAATGCATGCGATCTTGCTCTTTGAATGCTTCAGAGATTAGTGCACCGGTGACACCAGGCTCAGGATCTTCTCTGGCCGCATAGATATCTAACACGACCACTTCATCACTCAGCGCCAATGCCTCAGCAAATTCTTTGGCAAACAATCTGGTGCGTGAATATAAGTGTGGCTGAAAAACTGTAATCAATCTTCCTGGGCCAACTACAGCTCGAGCTGCAGTTAGGGCTGCCACAACCTCGGTTGGATGGTGAGCAAAGTCATCAAAGACCTTGACTTGACCAACTTCGCCGTGAAGTTCAAATCTTCTCTCGGTTCCAGCGAATAATGAAATCGCGGCGAGCGATTTGGCTGGATCAAAACCCAACCCCACCAAGACAGCAAAAGCCCCAGCGGCATTTACTGCGTTGTGTCTACCCGGTACCAACAATTCTGCGGAATACCGCTGATTCAAATACTCTAGTTCGAAACTAACCTGCGGTCCTTCTGCATGGCAGTCGGTAATTCTCACATCTGAACCTGCCGCGAATCCGAAAGTTAGAAAACGCTTATCGTGAATGAGTGTTCGCACCCTGACTGAACCAACATCATCCGAACTGATGGCTACGAATTCCGAACTGCTATTGGCAAAGTTAGCGAATTCCGCTTCAAATTTTTCCAGACTCCCGTAGTGATCTAGATGGTCTGGATCAACATTGGTAATCAAAGCTACTGCTGTGTCGTAGTAGAGGAAAGAACCGTCTGACTCATCTGCCTCAATCACGAATAAATCAGAAGTTCCACTTGCTGAAGAAGAATCATATTCGGCTATAACTCCACCATTTACAAAGCTTGGATCTTCACCTAGGTTCTTTAGACCGGTGACAATCATTCCAGTGCTAGTGGTTTTACCATGAGCGCCGGCAATTGAAATAAGTCTTTTACCAATAGTCAAATACTTCAACGCTTGAGATCTATGCAGAATAGGTAACCCTTTTTCTTGAGCCAATACATATTCTGGGTTTGTCGGCCAAAGCGCTGAGGTGACCACTACAGTGTCACAGTCAGCTAAGTTTTTAGCATCGTGCCCGATGGTGATTTTTGCACCAAGAGTTCGTAAGTCAGAGATATTCTTTGAATCCCTGACATCGCTTCCTGTCACCACATGACCAGATTTGATTAGCATTCTGGCAATACCGCTCATGCCGGAACCACCAATCCCAATGAAGTGCACTTTACCCAAATGCGCGGGAATTGGTTGGCTTAGATCTGGCTTGATTGTCATAATGTCCTAGAAATAAAGCCTAAGGCCGGCTAGTTTGCCAACACGGTATTAACCAGTTTCAGCAAGTTGCTAGCACCTGTTGCCGTTCCCAACTTCAAGGCTTTTTGTTTCATCTCTGCAAGTTTTTTTGGCTGAACTACCAAGGGGATAATCTTTTCCCTCAAATATTCCGTTGAAAACTCTTGGTCTTCAACCAGCAAGGCAGCTCCTGAATTCACCATGTCCATGGCATTGAATTTCTGCTCACCATTTCCTACTGGGTATGGAACAAACAAAGCTGGGATCCCGACCGCCGCAAACTCAGAAACGGTTGCAGCACCAGATCTTGAGATCGCAAAGTCAGCAATTGCCAAAGCTAAATCCATTCTGTCGAGGTACTCCAGTCGACGATAGCCCCCTTCGGAAAGATCTGGAAGGCTTGCTCGACTCCCAACGATGTGTATTACCTGAATGCCGGCAGCAGCCAGAACTGCGCGGGAGTCTTCGATAACTTCATTAATGCGCTTTGCACCGAGTGAGCCGCCGGTTACCAGAATGGTTGGCAGGTCTAGGTCGATACCAAAATACTTTGCCGCCTCGACTCGCTTGCTAGTTTTGGTCAGGGCAACAATTTCGCTTCGAAGTGGCATACCGGTTAGGACCGCATTAGATAACCTGGTGTTGCTAAAGGTGACCGCAACAGCTGCAGCTTTTTTAGCGCCAATTCGATTGGCATAACCAGGCATCGCATTCGCTTCATGCACCACATAGGGAATATTCATCTCCTGAGCTGCCCTATAGGCAGGAGCACTGGCATAGCCACCAAATCCCACAACAACATCTATCTTTTGCTGTAATAAATATTCTTTGACCAGTTTTACGCTCGATCTAAAGGCAAAGGGGAATTTCAAGGCATAGCGGTTAAGTCTTCGAGGCATGGGTAGTCTCGGCACGGTCAGTAATTGATAACCACGCTCCGGAACTAACTTAGACTCCAATCCTTCTTTGGTGCCAAGTGCGAGAACAAAATTGGATTCATCCAACATGATCTCATCAGCTAAGGCGAGCAAAGGGTTCACGTGCCCTGCGGTGCCGCCTCCGGCTAACAGAAATCTAGTCATCGAGTTCGACTTCTAAGTTTCGTTGTGGGTTGGCTATTTCGCTCGAAAGAGAGAACTATTCCTAAGCCCATCAGCACAGCCACTAGAGAGGATCCACCCTTGGAGATGAAAGGCAGCGGAACTCCGAGAACCGGCATTACATGTAACACGACACCTATGTTGATTAGTGCTTGCAAAATAATCCAGAGCATCACTCCATAGGTGACAATTGAAACATAAGGGTCGTTATGCACTTTGGCTATTTTCCTCAACAACAAATAAAGGACAAAAAATAAGGCAAGCATGACACAAGCACCGATTAGGCCAGTTTCTTCACCAATGGTGGAGAAGATAAAGTCATTCTCAACTTCAGGAATCCAGCCCCAGTTCAATTTCGCCTGTCCGATTCCGGTCCCAGTTATTCCGCCAGAGGCTAAGGCCCAGGTTCCATGCTTCACCTGCCAACCGGTGTCATCGTTAGTGTTTTGACTTAGGAAACTAAAAATACGTGCCATTCGGTTGGAACTGGTCACCGAGGCGAC
The DNA here is from genome assembly GCA_002342255.1 of Micrococcales bacterium UBA2465. Lineage (GTDB taxonomy): Bacteria > Actinomycetota > Actinomycetes > Actinomycetales > Microbacteriaceae > Rhodoluna. The sequence continues at coordinate 9,606 of DDPP01000012.1, read as the reverse complement.
TAAGAACACTAAGCCCATCCCAGCTATATATGCAAGTAAATGTTGCATCCTGGCCCCAGTTAGGAAGAGCAGAAATAACACGATGAGTAAAATCACACCAGCAGTGCCCAGGTCATTACCAAGTAAATAAACTGCTCCAACAGTTATCACGGTCAAAAAGATTACTGGGACAAAAGACTCTTTCAGATCTTCGATGTAATCAATCTTTCGGCTCAGCAAATTGGCGATAACCAGAATTAGTCCGAGCTTTAGAAATTCTGATGGTTGTACCCGATTTCCAAAAAGATTAATCCAGTTAGCATTTCCTCCCGAGGAGACACCGATACCGGGCACTTTCACCAGCAGTTGGGCAATCAAACCTAATAGGAATATCAATAAACCAATTCTCTGAATTTGCTCGATAGATCTTCGCGAGAAAAAAAACATCAGGAAAACTCCACCCACAGCCCACATGGTTTGAACACCAAAAGAGTAGAAAGCGTTACCGTTGGCTTTAATGGAATCCACGTTGGAGGATGATAGGACCATCACCAAACCAAATCCAACCATTAGAAAAATCAAAGAAACCAGAAACTTGAATTCAGCTGTTTGGTTTCTGAAGTAATTGACATACCAATCACTGAGAGTTTGCCGGGGCGAAAGCAAGAATTCTCTAGTTGCACCAACAAATCTTGGAGTATTTCTAGTATTTTGTCTTGATTGTCTAGCCATTACCGTGTTCCTTCAATACTGCAGCTTGGAAAGAATTTCCACGATCTGCGTAATCGATAAATTGATCCATCGAGGCGGCAGCCGGAGCAAGCAAAACTGTGTCGCCGGAGCTGGCCACTGAGCTGGCTATTCCAACTACCGATTCCATAACTAAATCACTTTCAATTTCGAATACCTGAGTTCCTGGAGAATGTTGGGCCAATGCTGCTAAAACCTGATGACGTTCTTTACCAATGATGATTGCGGTTTTTAACTTTGCAGAATGTTTAGCAATAAGTTCTGACATGTCAACACCTTTTAGAAGGCCGCCAACTACCCAAACCACTGAATCAAAACTCGAAAGCGCTGCATCGGCTGCGTGTGGATTAGTTGCTTTGGAATCATCAACCCATTGGATGCCATCTTTTTCTAACACCAACTGAATTCGGTGTGCGTCCAATTTGAAATTTCCTAGACCGGCTGCTATCTCAGCAGGTTGCACTCCAGCCGCCCGAACAATGGCCGCAGCGGCAGCAACGTTCTCTAGTAAGTGTGGAGATATAACTGGAATTTTCTTTAAGTCGCCAATAGTTGCCAACTCATCTGCGTAGTCAACGGTATCGACAAATGCTCGATCAACAAGTATGTCTTCCACCCAACCAATTTCATTCGGAGTTGGGGTGAATCTAGTAAAACCGACGGCTTGGGCTTGAGTGGTATTCTCTGATTTTTTCATCAGGCCGAAGCTGATTTCATCCCTCGAGTTGTAAACGCAGACAGCCTTGGTATTGTTATAAATCTTTCCCTTAGCCGCAGCATAGGCGTCAAAAGATCCATGCCAATCCAAATGGTCATCGGCAACGTTTAATACTGCGCTCACCAGAGGCTCAAAGTAATTCGTGTGATGCAGTTGAAAGCTGGACATTTCTACTACTAAAGCTTCAAATTCGGCTGGGTCTCTGATGGCATCCAAAATTGAATAGCCGATGTTCCCACAGGCAACCGCCCGAATCCCAGCCGAACGCATAATGGTCTCTACCATCTGGGTCACGGTAGTTTTACCGTTGGTTCCAGTAATGCAAAGCCACTGAGACGAAAAACCCCACTTATCTCTAATCCGCCAGGCTAAATCGAAATCGGTCCAAACCGTGACAGACCTGTTCAAAGCGGCTTGTAAAAACTCGTTATCTGGTCTAATACCTGGTGAAACAACCAGCACGTCGGGAGCAAACTCAGCCAACATCTCCAAATTTGCCGCGTGGCTCGCTCCTATGGAGCTTGCTATTCCCAAAACTTCAAGCATGTCCCGATTCTCATCGGTCGCTTTATCGGAGATGACAAGTAATTGGGCGTCCAATTCTTGTAGCGTGTCAGCAACAGCGAAACCGCTCACTCCAAGTCCAAAAACTAAAAACTTAGTTTTGGACCAGTCAGAATTCCAACTTTGCAGTAAATCTAGATCGGTCATGCCACTGAACCATAAATCCACTCAACGTAGAACAGTCCGATTCCTGCCAAAACCAATAGACCGCAGATAATCCAGAATCTGACTACCACGGTTACTTCGTTCCAACCTTTTTCTTCAAAGTGGTGGTGCAGTGGACTCATCAAGATAATTCTTTTCGGCCGGCCAGTGGTCCATTTAGTGATCTTGTATACCCCACGCTGCAAGATAACTGAACCAGCTTCGATTGCATAGAGACCGCCGACTAGTACTAACAAAATTTCTGTTCTGGAGAGTATGGCTAAAGCTGCGAGTGCCCCACCCAGACCGAGCGAACCACTGTCCCCCATGAAAATTTGCGCTGGGTTGGTGTTGAACCAAAGAAAACCAATAAGTGATCCAACTATTCCGGCAGCTACAACAGCTAGGTCTAAAGGATTGCTGGTTTGGTAACAGTTTGGAGCAACGTTAGTCAAGTCACAAGCCTGGTTGAATTTCCAAAAACCGATCACCGCAAAGGCTCCGATCGACATGACTAAAGAACCGGTAGCTAAACCATCAAGCCCGTCGGTTAAGTTCACGCCATTAGATGCACTGGTAACGATTAAACAGATCCAGAGTAAAAAAACCAAACCACCAATCCAGATAGATATTTCACCCCAAGATGATGGAGCAATTTTCATGAGATCAAAACCAGTATCTCTAAAGATGGATATCTCGGTTGACGCTGAGGTGAAACCGAACCCGTCAGTGGTGCGAATTGCAATAAAGGCAAATATTCCGGAAACTACCAATTGGCCCAGTATTTTAAACACTCCTGGCAATCCAGCGCTGTTTTGCTTTCTTACCTTGAGAAAATCATCCAGGAAACCAACTGAGCCCAGTCCAATCATCATAAAAATGATTAGCAATGCCGATGAAGTTGGAGTTTCTCCGTTTATGGCTTTTGCCAAAAAATAGCCAGTAACTGAACTAAGTATTATGGCTATTCCTCCCATGTTGGGGGTGCCACGTTTGGTTTGATGGCTGTTTGGCCCATCAACACGAATAACTTGACCCCACTGCAGCTTTCGAAACAACCAAATCAAAGTTGGAGTGAGTATCAGAACTAGGACTAAACCTAAAAAGCCAGCTAGCAGCAGTGCTCTCATGGCTTCTCCTCAATCAAGTCGTCACCTAAGTAGCGAAGATTCGCACTCTTGGATGACTTCACTAGAACTATCTCTTCACCACTTAGCATCCCACGCAAATATTCAGTTGCCGTGGAGATTTCATCAAAAAATCTGGATTCGCCATCCCATGATCCCTCCAGTGAAGCACCCATGTGAATTAGTTTTGCTCCTGCGCCGACCACCACTAGTTGACCAATGTTTAGTCTGACCACTAGCCTTCCTATCGAATCGTGTTCGTCAGCTGAGTATTGACCCAGTTCGGCCATTTCACCAAGGACGGCAACAGTTCGCCGACCGGTTTGCCTGCCCAGTTCAGCAAGGGCGGTTAGTCCCGCTCGCATGGAATCAGGGCTTGCGTTGTATGCATCGTTGATAACAGTAAGACCATTGGCACCTTGAAGAATCTGCATCCTCCAGCGCTCAGCCAGTTCCATGGACTCTAATGCTTCGGAGGCAACTTTTAGATCCAAACCTAACTCAACGGCAACTGCTAAAGCTGCCAGGGCATTATATATTTGGTGCTCACCGATAATCTTGAGCGTCACCGGCAGCGGCTGGTTATTTGGTGATGAGAATGTGAAGTGAGTTCCCGCAAAACTCATACCAACTTCGGTAGCACGATAGGTAGCATTACTTTCGATAGCAAAGCTTCGAACCGAAGCCTGAGTCATCTCTTGCATTTTCCTAACTCTTGGGTCATCGAAATTCAAAAGCGCTAATGCTGCTACTGGCAGATCCGTTACTAACTCGGCCTTGATTTTTTCCGTTATTTCAATTCCACCAAATTCACCGACATGAGCTAACCCAACCTTGAGTTCGATTGCGATATCTGGTTGGCAAAGTCCAACTAGATAAGCAATGCTGCCTAGGCCGCCAGCTCCATATTCGAGAACCAGATATTGAGTTGATTGATCAATTTTCAACATTGAGTAAGGAGCGCCAACCTCATTGTTAAATGATTCTTCAGGGGCAACGGTGTTTCCGAATTTACTGAGAATTGTTCTGAGCATGTTTTTGGTTGTGGTCTTACCATTCGATCCGGTCACTGCGATAACCTGCAGATTACCTTTAGCTCTTACCTCGGCAACTACAAATTTGGCTAAAAGTCCAAGGGCGAGGACAGAATCTTCAACGACTATTTGAGTCAACTCTGTGTTGGTTTCATATTCGACAATGGCTGCATTCGCACCGTTCACCATGGCATTCGGGATGAACAAATGTCCATCAGTTGCCTCACCGGGTTTGGCAACAAATAACGAGCCAGGTTTGCAAATCCTAGAATCGGTCTCAACAGTTCCAGTAATCATGACTGTCCCGTCGCCAACTACCCTGCCATTGATAGCTTTGGCGATTTCAGCAACTGTCAAACTGATCATCGGTAACCTGCCTCTGCAAGGGCGGCTCTGGCTTCGGCTCTGGCCGAGTAAGGTGTTCGAACTCCTTCGATGTCTCGATAGTCTTGGTGCCCTGGTCCTGCCCACAAAATAGCATCCCCGGGTGAAACTAGAGAAACCGCTAGCCTAATCGCCGCTTCGGGCGAAGACACTTCATAAACTTCAAGCTCTGGTCGATGTGACGAGGCAGACTCGACGAGGATTTTTCTGATGTTTGCTGGGTTTTCGAACCTCGGGTGGTGATCTGTAATCACCAAAATGTCACAGCCATCGGCTGCCACCTTGGCCATGTCTGGACGTTTACTGGCATCACGATCGCCATCCGCCCCAAAAAGCATCAAAACTTTACCGGTCGTGACCTTGCGCACCGCGGCTAAAGTTTTTGCAAAGGCATCTGGTGAGTGACCAAAGTCAACATAGACATTCGGAGCTCCTGTTGGTGAAACTAATTCCGTGCGACCTGGTAAATATGCTTCAATGCCTTCGGCAATTGAAGACTTGATCAGTTCAATCGAATATCCAGCTTCAACAATCATGGCAATTGCCAAACCAGCATCCAGCGCCATATGCGAACCTAGTAGTGGCACTGAAGTGGCAAGCTGTGTGCCATCTGGCGCAGTCAAGTTGAATTCGGTCTTATCGGGTAATTCCGCAGTTACGGTGACCTTCCAGTCGGCAACAACACCCTCAACACTGCTGATTGTCTTGGTAGGGACTTCGCTGAGCTCAACGATACGTTGACCATATTCGGTGTCTAAACAAACCACACCCCGAAGTGCTTTTGCCTTGGTGAATAGTTTTGCTTTAGCTCTCAGGTAATCCTCAAACCCGTCGTAGTCATCAAAGTGATCGTGGGTCAAATTTGTGAAACCAACAACATCGAACTGCATACCGTCAACCCGCAGTTGGGTCAGGGCTTGGGCAGAAACCTCAATCGCGATATCGGTAACCCCTTTTTCCCGCATTCTGGCTATCAAGGCGTGCATTTCAGTTGACTCCGGAGTAGTCAATCTAGAAACAATAATTTCGCCTGCAATGTGTCTTTCCGCTGTCGAAGTTAGTCCGGTAACTCTGCCAATCTGGCGCAAGATTGCCTCAAGCAAATAGGTCGTTGAAGTCTTACCATTGGTGCCGGTCGTTCCAAAAAGTAACGGCATATTCCCTGGTTCGTTACCATAGACAAAAGCAGCTAATTCGCCAAGGTGTTCTCTCGGGTTTTCCAATTGAGCACTTGGAATATCCGTTTCACCAATAAGTTCTAAACCTTCGCGATCACTAATCACAGCAACTGCGCCAAGTTCAACCGCTTTGGCTAGGTATTTAGCGCCGTGGGTCTTCAATCCAGGCATCGCGACAAAAAGGTCACCTGGTCTGAGATCTGCGGTATTCATACTGATGCCGGTCAGTTGAGCTTCTCCGACTGAAGCGGAAAGACTAAAGTGATCCGTCAATGCTCTGAAGGAAATTGGCTTGACCTTATTTGGACGAAGAATTGGTGGAATGGCTTGATTGATTTCCATGGCTACCACTTCACCGGAATGTCTGCTGACTTCGTCGTAGACGGTGGAACCTTATAAGTCTTCAAGACCTGCTTCATGATCGCCACAAAACCAGGTGTCGCACCCAGAGAGTTACTGACGGTTCTCGATTTATAGGCTGTGACCGCCACCACATACTGTGGATCGTCTGCTGGTGCCATACCGACAAATGACACGGCATGCAATCGTCCATAACCTCTTCCCTCAGCAATTTGAGCGGTACCAGTCTTACCGGCAATTCGATAGCCAGGAATTCTTGCAGTTTTACCGATCGGTCCAAGCTCAACTACCTTTTCCAACATATCTATAGTCTGCTTCGCTGTACTCTCGCTGATCACCCTAGTTGGACCGGGGACCGAGGTCCTAGTCAAATTTCCACTTCGATCACGACAACCATCCACTAAAACTGGCGATAACCGAACACCCTTATTGGCGATAGCTTGATAAATCATGGCTGTTTGAATAGGAGTCAATGAAACACCTTGACCAAACATGACAACCTTGTCTGTCATCTTGTCCCAGGACTTGTAATTCGATAGCAGCCCTGTTGATTCACCCTCGAAGTTCACCCCTGTCTTTACGCCCATGCCAAATTTCTTCATGTATTCATATCTGGTTGCAGAGTCAACTTTTCCACCAATTTGAACTAGCCCAGTGTTAGATGAATTCATCAAAACTCCGGCCAGGGTTAGTTTTTCTGGTTTATGGATTTCAGCATCATTGATCCACTGCCCCCAAGGCATCCTCAATCTGTCTGGAGCAACTACGTGAGTCTGAGGTGTAGCCTTGCCAACATCAATGGCAGTTGACGCAGCAACAGTTTTTAGAATCGAACCTGGCTCAAATGCCGCTTGGAATATTCTTGAGTGTCTATTTTGCGGTCCAACTCCACCAGGATTGTTAGGATCAACGGAAGGAGCTTCAGCAGCAGCTAAAATTCTTCCGGTCTTTACTTCAATAACAATCGCGCTTGCCCAATCGGCCTTCAATCGACGCACGGTAGCCGCCATCTCCTGTTGCGCTGCATATTGCAAATCTTGGTTGATGGTCATCATAACATCGCCACCATCTTTGACTGGAACAATGGTTTGAATGGAAGATGGAATTTTGATCCAGTCGGCACCTTGAACATAGGTTTCTTTACCATCAGTACCAGCCAAACAGGAGTTCATAGTCCGTTCTAGGCCTGCCAAAGCAGTCCCGTCTGAACCAACAAATCCAAGAAGGTTTCCTGCGACAGCTCCATTTGAGTAATGCCGAGATTGGTTCTCATCGTAGTAAACCCAGGGTATGTCGAGTTGTTTTAGTTGGATGAAAGTGCTGGCAGAAACATCACGCTTCAAACTTGCATATCTGGAAGTTCCAGACATTTTAGTCAGGATGTCATTTGCTGGCTCGCGTAGAATGTCGGCGAGCTTTTGAGCGATTTGCTCTTTTGTGAAAGCAGTCTTAGTTCCATTGATATCTAACACGACAGGTCCGGCATTCAACGGATCGATGTTAATGTCCCAACTCAATACGGTTGAGGCAAGGATGTTACCTTCAGCGTCGGTTATTTCACCTCGAATAGCCTTAATGTCATGGTTTTTCACAAGCGCTTGGGACGACTCTCGATTCAACTCAGGAGCCGCGATTACTTGAAACCAAACTAATCTTCCAATGAAGATGAAAATCACCAACAAGACCAGAAAGGTGAAAAACTTCAGCCTTCGATCAGTGATTCTTGTGTGCACGAGGCAACCTACCTAGTTCGTCAGTGTGTTGGAGACGCTGGAATACCTACACTAGGTAAAACTACTTGGACAGCACCAGTTTTTAGACTTTTGACACTCGTGGAAGTGGGAATGTCCATGGTTGGAGCAGTCGATTTTGTTGGATTACTTCTGGAAATAAGTGCGGCATTGGCAATCAGGTTGCTTGAGATTGCGCTTGCGGAACTAAATGATGCTGCCTGTGCCGAACCTAAAACTTTTCCAGTTGCAACTTTCAAGAAGACTGGATTGGAGTTAACAATCATCCCGAGCGATCTTGCACTATTAGCGAGGTTCTGAGGAGAGCGAAGCGAATCAACCTGCTGCTGAACCACCTGAGTCTGGGTACCTAATTCTTCATTTTGCTGTTTCAAAGATGAAATCTGATAAATCGATTGATTGCATAGAGCAGCCACCGCAAGATTTGCCAGAAGGACCAGAACTAGTCCAATTACTCCGCGCTTTACAAGCGATGCCAAGTTCTGTGAACTAGCCAATGACCTTGTTGTTGCAACCCGCTTAGCCGGAGTTGAGGTTGAGCTAACCGGTCTTAGATGTCTTCTGGGGGCCACTGGCCTTGCGAGTGGGAGAGCTCTGGCGGCGATAGTCATGCTGCTTTCCTTATCTTTTCTGCAGCACGTAAACGTACCGAAGCGGATCTTGGGTTTTCTTGAATTTCTGCATCCGAAGCTTTTTCCGCGCCGCGGACAAGAAGTTTGATTACTGGAGCATCCTCAGGTAGCTCGATTGGTAAGTCGAGCGGAGTTGCAGATGTGGCAGCTGCTGCAAAAGCCTGCTTGACAATTCGATCTTCCAGCGACTGGTATGACAAAACTAGAACCCGGCCACCTACTCGCAAACTTTGAATCACAGGCGGGATGGTTTCTTCAAGGATTTCTAGTTCATCATTCACTTCAATTCGAAGTGCTTGAAAAACTCGCTTAGCCGGATGTCCAGAACTCTTGCCGGGTATAAATGGGACTACCTTGGCAATTAGATCAGTGAGTTGTTTGCTGCGAGTGAAAGGAGAAACATCTCTCTGCTGAACAATCTTCTTAGCGATAGGTTTTGCATACCGCTCTTCACCGTAAATCTTGAAGATTCTTGCTAAATCTTCTTCAGAGTATTCATTTAGCACCTGCTGCGCGGTCTTGCCTTCACTGTTGTTCATTCTCATGTCCAGCGGGGCATCTTGGGAATAGGCAAATCCTCGATCTGCTTCGTCTAATTGCATGGAGGAAACACCGAGGTCAAGCAAAACTGCATCTACTTGTTCAATACCAAGTTCGTCAAGAACTTCAGGAATTTCACTATAGATCGCTTGAACAAAATGAGTGCGGCCGGCGAAAGGAGATAAACGCTCGGCCGCAAGTTTTAGTGCATTGGGATCTCTGTCGATACCAACCAAAGTTAATTTAGGAAAACGAAGGAGAAAACTCTCGCTGTGACCTGCCAGCCCTAAAGTCCCATCAACGAGGATTGCGTCATCAGCGCTTAGAGCTTCGCCTAAAATCTCCAGGCAGCGTTGAAGCAGAACAGGTTTGTGAAGTTCAGTGATGTTAGACATAACATTCGCATCGGTTCCTAGCTGCAGAACCCCACCCATTTCCTCTTATG
>DDPP01000024.1:10719-13488 GCA_002342255.1 Micrococcales bacterium UBA2465 | reverse complement strand
GAATGCAGCTGAAACCTTGGCCGGGGATAGTGCATTAGCCACAAAAGTAGCAATGTCATCCGAATAATCGACAATGTCGATCTTCTCCTCGTTAAGTTCAGAGCTAACCGCACGCACTCGCTGCCCTAGTTCACCAATACAAGCGCCTTTGGCGTTTAAGCCGGGAATCTTGGTACGAACTGCAATTTTGCTGCGCTGACCGGCTTCTCTAGCGACTTGAACAATCTCAACTTGACCGTTGGCAACTTCTGGAACTTCTAGTTCAAAGAGTTTGCGGATCAAAGTTTGGTGGGTTCTAGACACATTAATGTGAACCTGGCCGCGAGGATTCTTATCTACCCTGGTCACAATAAATCTCATTCGCTTTCCATGTGAATAATCTTCACCTGGTACCTGCTCTTCAGGGGGCATCAATGCCTCAGCTTCGCCGATTTTTACATAGACCATGTGAGCGCGCTGTCCCTGCTGGATTTCCCCAGTTACTAGGTCACCTAGTTTTGCTGAAAAAGCACCGTAGGTGTTCTCATCTGAGATTCCCTTAATACGGTTTCCAATCACCTGCTTAGCAGCAGCTGCAGCAATTCGTCCGAAGTTCGCTGGGGTAACATCTTTTTCCGGGAATCTAACGCCCTCGCTGTTTTCAGCCAAAAGACGACCTTTGTCATCGCGCTCCTGGCTATCAGGAGTGTAAATGGAAACCTTGCCTGTTTTCAGGTCAAGCTCTGCTCTAGCGGGATCGGAGTTTCTAACAGATTTTTGATAGGCGGCAACGATTGCAGCTTCAATAATTTCAACTAGTTCATCGAAGGGGATTTCATAATCGCGTTCGATTAGCCTCAAGGCACCTAAATCAATATCCATTGGATATGCCTCCTAGCCACTAGTCAGTTTTTTGAGCAGCTAAACATTAAGCCAGCTCTGTTACCGCCAATTCTACCTTGACTGATCGACGATCGCCAGACCGCCTATCCCAAATATCGATTTCTCCGCCAGCTAAACCCTTACCAACAATCAAAATCTTAGGAATCCCCAGCAATTCTGCGTCACTGAACTTCACTCCAGGGCTGACTTTTAGCCGGTCATCCAGCAAAACAGTCTTGCCTTGAGCAGTTAGTTCCTCAGACAATCTAAGGGCCATTTCATAAACTTCATCCTCTTTACCGGCAGCAACCACATGAACATCTGCTGGAGAGACCGACTCCGGCCAGATAAGGCCCTTGTCATCATTATTTGCCTCCGCCAGAACGGCAATAATTCGGGTGACTCCGATTCCATAGGAACCCATAGTCACGGTGACTAATTTGCCGTTCTCATCTAGAACTCTAAGGTCAAGCGCCTCAGCGTATTTCTTACCCAGTTGGAAAACATGGCCAATTTCGATACCTCTAGCTAGCTCCAGAGGGCCGCTACCATCTGGAGCAGGGTCTCCGGCCTTGATTTCAGCTAGATCCGCATAGCCATCTGCACTGAAATCTCTGCCATAGACCAAACCAAAAATGTGTTTGTCTTTTTCATTTGCTCCAGCTACCCAAGACGTTCCTTCAACAACTCGAGGGTCAACTAAATACTTAATTTGCGATTCAGATTTCTCACCCAGGAACTGCTTGCCGGCAAGAACCGGTCCCAAGAATCCTCTGAGAAGCTCTGGATGTTTCTCAAAATCTTCATCAGTGGCGGGCTCAATGTCGCAGCCAGGAAAAACTATCTCGGCACGCTTGACTTCCATTTCTCGATCACCTGGAATTGCAACGACTACCAGCGAACGCTTCTTCTTCACATCGGTAATTGCTAAGACAATATGTTTCAAGGTCTGCCTTGCAGCGATTTCTTTGCCCACTTCCTTTGCAAAGCCAACAACTGCGTCTATGGTCTTGATGCCTGGAGTTGAAATTGTTTCAGCTGCGGGCTTACCGTCAATCGATTCCGGTTGCGGATGATTTATCGTCACAGCTTCAACATTGGCTGCGAAGCCTCCGGCAGATTTCACAAATGTGTCTTCACCGATTGGCGACGGAGACAAAAACTCTTCACTGGCACTTCCACCCATCGCACCAGCATCTGCTCGAACAATTACATATTCCAAACCCAGTCGCTTGAAAATTCTCTCGTAGGCATCTCGTTGAGCATGATAAGACTTAACCAAACCCTCATGGTCGATGTCAAAAGAATAAGCATCTTTCATGACAAATTCACGCCCACGCAAAAGCCCAGCTCTAGGGCGAGCCTCGTCGCGATATTTATTTTGAATTTGATAAAGCGTCACAGGTAAATCTTTGTAGCTTGAATACAGGTCCTTTACTAAAAGTGTGAACATCTCTTCGTGAGTTGGTGCCAGAAGATAGTCCGCTTTCTTCCGGTCCTGCAGGCGAAAAAGGTTATCACCATATTCAGTCCAGCGACCAGTGACCTCAAATGGTTCTCTAGGTAAAAGAGCTGGAAAGAATACTTCTTGAGCGCCAGCAGCAGCCATCTCTTCGCGAACAATCTGCTCAACTCGGGTTTTTACTGCTAAACCCAAAGGCAACCAAGAATAAACCCCTGGTGCTGCTCGACGGATGTAGCCAGCACGCAGAAGTAACTTGTGGCTATCAACTTCTGCTTCGGCTGGGTCCTCACGCAGGGTGCGTAAAAACAGTTGGCTCATCCTAAGCAACATCAACTAATCCTTTTTCGCCACGACTACTTCAGGAGATCCAACCAGGGCAGGGTCCATTTCAGCAGCCAAGCGATTCGCTTCGTCAATCAGGGTTTTTACTATTTCGCTTTCAG
>DDPP01000024.1:418-10617 GCA_002342255.1 Micrococcales bacterium UBA2465 | reverse complement strand
GGACCATTGACCACACAGCCCATAACTGCAACTCGAAGTGGGACAGTCATTTTTTCTAATCCTGCCGTGACATCCTCAGCGAGTTTATAGACATCTACCTGCGCTCTTCCGCAGGAAGGACAGGAAACGATTTCAAACTTACGTGGGCGAAGATTTAACGATTCCAGAATTTTGGAACCTACTTTGATCTCCTCAACTGGTGGTGCTGAAAGCGAAACGCGAATGGTATCGCCGATACCTTTACTCAACAGCGCTCCAAAAGCAACAGCAGATTTGATGGTGCCTTGGAAAGCCGGTCCAGCTTCAGTAACACCCAGGTGAAGTGGCCAGTCACCTCGCTCGGCCAAGAGTTCATAAGCCCGCACCATTACTACCGGGTCATTGTGTTTTACAGATATTTTGAAATCATGAAAGTCATGCTCTTCAAATAAGGAAGCTTCCCAAACCGCCGATTCAACCAAAGCTTCGGCAGTAGCTTTGCCATACTTTTGCAAAAGTCTTGGATCAAGTGAACCCGCATTCACACCAATTCGAATTGAAACTCCAGCATCTTTGGCTGCTTTAGCAATCTCACCAACTTTGTCATCAAACTGCCTGATGTTACCTGGGTTAACTCTCACAGCACCACAGCCAGCTTCAATTGCCTGAAAAACATACTTTGGCTGAAAGTGGATGTCTGCAATAACTGGAATAGGTGATTTCTTGGCAATAATTCTTAATACATCTGCGTCGTCTTGGCTTGGGCAAGCGACTCGAACAATGTCACAACCGGAGGCGGTTAGTTCAGCAATTTGCTGCAAAGTGGCGTTAATGTCTGTGGTAGGAGTGGTGGTCATCGACTGCACAGAAATAGGTGCGTCCCCACCAACTGGAACCTTACCGACCATAATCTGACGGGTCTTGCGCCTAGGAGCAAGTACTTGTGGTTCTTGTTTTCCAAGATTAATTGCAGGCACTTAGTAACTTCTTTCATTTCCAGGACTTGTCTCCAAGTCTAAATGCTCTGGACGGATTGGCTAGAAATGAACGGGATTTATGATGTCGCGAAGCATCAGGATAACAGTCAGACTTAGCAACAAAGCAGCGACAAAATAAGCAATTGGAAGCATTTGCGAAGTGTCTACTGGTTCAGCTAGCTTTTTACCTCGAAGACGCCACAACCAGCGTTTCAACTGTTCATAGGCTGCACCAGCCATGTGCCCTCCGTCAAGCGGAAGCAGAGGAATCATGTTGAAGACAAAGAGGGCAACGTTGAGACTGAGCAGTAAGCCCAACTGAGTTACCAATTTGTCTTGGACGGATAGCGAAGCATTCCCAACTAAGTCTCCAGAAAATTGGCCAAGCCCAATAATTGAAATGGCACCAGAGGAATCCCTTGCCGCACCGGGGTTGATTTGACCGACTGCCTGAACAGCTTGCACCGGTAACTGCAAGATCATCTCGCCAGTTCCATACAACATTGCGCCTAGAGAAACTGTGGCATCAACGGGGTTTTCTTGAAATCTTGCTGGCTCAAGGCGAATGCCTAGATAACCGCGACGACCGGTTCCATCTTGAATGAGCGCCGGTATGGCAACCAATGTGAGCTTCTGGCCATCCCTTAGCACTTCTAAAGTTATTGATTTACCAACTGATTGGGTAACTATTGAATCTACCTCACTCCAACGAGTGAATGCTTTGCCATCAAGGCTCAAAACCTTATCACCCGCTTTCAAACCAGCAGCTTGAGCAGGTGATGGTTCGCCAATCTGATCACAGTTTGGGTTACCTTCGGTTTGCAGGCAAGGTGTTACTTCCTTGATAGTCGTGGACCTATCCATAACACCAAATCCACAAAACAAAATAAAAGTTAATGTGAGTGCAATCAGGAGATTGGCAAACGGCCCACCAAACATAACAATTAGCTTTTTCCATGGAGCTAATCTGTAAAACGCTCTTTGCTCATCTTCCGGACTCAACTGTTCAACTGGGCGAACCGATGCGGCGAATCTGCGCCAAGGATTCAAATTCTTTTTCAAGCCAGATGGAGGGATCATTCCAGCCATTTGAATATAACCACCTAGCGGTAATGCTTTGATGCCGTATTCAGTTTCGCCCCTTTTTCGAGAAAAGAGTGTTGGACCGAAACCGATCATATATTTAGTCACCTTTACTCCAAATAATTTTGCAGGTAACAGGTGCCCTAACTCGTGCAGACCAATCGAGAAAGCTAAACCTAGCAGAAGTAAAATCCAACCACTGATCATGTTTAGAAAGTTCATGTATTCAACCTAATCCGCATCCCCGACATAGTGAACTAACTTCTCTTAGAAATCAGGTTATGCGCAGTTTCCTTAGCCCAAGCTTCAGATTCAAGAACCGCATCAAGTGTTAGCTCATTTGGTGCGTTATGCAGGGCTAGTGTTTGTTCAATTACGGAAGTTATGTCGACAAATCGAATTGTTCGATTGTGGAATGCCTCCACCGCTTGCTCATTGGCCGCGTTATAGACAGCTGGATAGGTTAGTCCTTGAGCTCCAACTTCTCTGGCTAGTGCAACAGCCCTGAATACTTTTTCATCCAGTGGTTCAAAATTCCAAGTGTGAGCTGAACCAAAATCAATCGCTGGTGAAACATCTTCGATTCGATCTGGCCAGGTCATCCCCAAACTGATTGGTAACTTCATGTCTGGCGGTGAACATTGAGCGATTATCGATCCATCGATGAACTCAACCATTGAGTGAACAACAGATTGGGGGTGAACTGTCACTTCAATGCGTTCAAAAGGAATCCCAAATAGTAGATGCGCTTCGATTATCTCAAGACCTTTATTTACCATGGTGGCTGAGTTTGTTGTGACAACCTTGCCCATAGTCCAGGTGGGATGTTTTAGCGCTTGCTCCGGTGTTACTTGTTCCAGTTGCTCACTGGAGTATCCACGAAATGGTCCGCCGGATGCGGTAAGAATTAGTTTCTTGACTTCGCCTCTGTTCCCAGAAAGCAGACATTGGGCTAAGGCAGAATGCTCCGAATCAACTGGAACGATTTGACCAGGGGCCGCCTGATCTGTCACCAAATGGCCACCAACAATGAGTGATTCTTTGTTGGCTAGAGCTAGGCGCTTGCCTGAGGCTAATGTAGCCAGAGTGGGTTTTAGTCCGATGGAACCAGTGATGCCATTGATGACTACATCTGCATCGGTGTCAGCTATCAGGTCGCAGGCAGCCTCGGCACCGATTACCGCCTTGGCTATGTTGAACTTTTTTGCTTGTTGCTCCAGCAAGTCTCGATTGGTATTGCCTACCAGGCCAACAACCTGAAACTTATCTGGGTTTTTCTCAATAATCTCCAGAGCCTGAGTTCCGATAGAACCTGTGCTGCCGAGGATGATTATTCGTTTCATAGGTCAATATTGCCACTTGAAATCCAACATTTAGCCTTAAGTGGCGCATTAATACAGCAAGAGTAGAATTACAGCATGACTATTGAACAGAAGAGAAACTTAATTACTAGCATCCCAGGCCCTAGATCGCAGGCCCTTCATCAAAATCGTCTTTTGCATGTAGGCCACGGTGTTGGCACAACTTTGCCTGTTTACATCGACTCGGCTCACGGAGCTATCTTGGTTGACGTTGATGGCAACCAACTAATCGACATGGGTTCGGGTATCGGTGTTACCACCATCGGACACACTAACGAAGGTGTAGTCAAAGCAGTTTCTGAACAGGTAGCAAAACTTACCCACACACTTTTCACCGTCACCCCATACATTCCTTATGTTGAAGTTTGTGAAATTTTGAACCGTCACATGCCTGGTAATTTCCTCAAGCGTTCGGCATTATTCAACTCAGGTGCTGAAGCGGTTGAAAACGCAGTAAAACTTGCTCGTAAATTCACCAAGCGTAATGAGATTGCTGTTTTCGATCACGCTTATCACGGCCGAACAAACCTAACCATGGCGATGAACTTCAAGAACATGCCTTATGCCGATGGCTTCGGTCCGTTTGCTGGAAGCGTTACCCACGTACCAATGTCTTACCCATTCCACGACCCAGAGGGCATGACTGGTGAGGAAGCAGCAACTAGAGCAATCACATACATGGAAAAGCGTGTCGGAGCGAACAACCTTGCTGCGGTGGTAATTGAGCCAATTCAAGGTGAAGGTGGTTTCGTAGTTCCAGCTCCTGGATTCTTGAGAACTCTTTCTCAGTGGACTAAAGCTAACGGAATTGTTTTGGTAGCGGATGAAGTTCAAGCAGGTATTGCCAGAACTGGTAGATGGTTTGCATCTGAACATGAAGAAGGTTTCGAACCCGACCTGATGACTATTGCTAAAGGTATAGCTGGCGGTATGCCAATCTCAGCAGTAACTGGTAGAGCCGAGATCATGGACTCTTCACATCCTGGTGGTATCGGTGGTACTTTCGGTGGTAACCCGGTTGCTGCTGCTGCAGCGGTATCTGTTTTGAAGCAGATTGAATCTGGTGGAGTTCTAGAAAAAGCCATCCACATCGAATCTGTAATGAAGCCAAGACTTCTAGCCATGAAAGAGAAGTTCGGTGTAATCGGTGAAGTTCGCGGACGTGGTGCAATGCTTGCTCTCGAGTTTGTAAAACCAGGCACCAGGGAACCAAACTCTGCTGCAGTTGATGCTGTCTTGAAGCACTGCCACCAGAACGGTGTTGTTGTTCTAAACGCCGGAACATACAACAACGTGGTTAGATTCTTGCCTTCACTAGCGATCAGTGACGAACTGCTTAGCGATGCATTAGATGTCGTTGAAGCAAGTATCGCAGCCCTCTAAAAATTAGCTGAAAGCCGACTATGCACTCTTATGCAGATAGAGCAAAACTTGCGCACCTTTTTGCTGAAGAAGTAAAACTATTTGAGGCAAATCACTCTAAATCCAAGGATCTTCACGAAAGAGCCATGGGTCCACTTATGGGCGGTGTTCCGATGTCATGGATGGCCAAATGGCCTGGCCCACATCCGGTCTATGTAGCTAGTGCCAAAGGTTCAAGATTTAGAGACGTAGACGGCATAGAGTATGTGGACTTCTGCTTAGGTGATACTGGTGCGATGGTCGGCCACTCCCCTGATGCATCGATAAAGGCAATCGCAGCCCAGCTTGAAAAGGGAATCACCTTTATGCTGCCGACTGAGGATGCAGCTATTGTTGGTAAAACTTTGGCAGATAGATTTGGACTTCCTAAGTGGCAGTTCACTCTAACTGCAACCGATGCCAACCGCCACATTCTCAGGTATGCCAGACATGTAACCGGAAGAAACAAGATCGTAGTTCACGATTACTGCTATCACGGAACAGTAGACGAAACCTTTGCAGTGCTCGATGATCAAGGCAATACCATTAGCCGAGAGAACAACATCGGCCCTCAGGTAGATCCAAGTGAAACCACAATAGTTGTTCCATTCAACGATCTGACAGCTGCTGAAATTGCTTTCGCAACCGGTGAAGTTGCTGCGATGCTAATTGAACCAGCTATGACCAACATCGGAATTGTTCTTCCGGAGTCTGGTTATCTGGAAGGCTTGCGAGATCTTTGCACCAAGTATGGTGTGATTTTGATTCATGATGAAACTCACACTTTGTCTGAAGGTCCAGGCGGGATGACCGCACGGCGAAAGCTTTCACCCGATGCAATTGTTATGGGAAAGACAATCGGTGCAGGAATTCCCGCCGGGGCATTTGGGATGTCGGATAATCTAACTAATAGAGTTCAGGAATCATTGCATCTTGAACACATCGATGTTGGTGGGGTTGGCGGAACTCTTGCCGGAAACGCCTTATCAATGGCGGCAATTAGGGCAACACTTTTAGAGGTTCTAACTCCAGCGGCATTCCAAAAAATGGAAGCGCTATGCGATGTTTGGACCGCAGATGTTCAACGACTGATCGATAAATACGGTGCTCCTTGGCAGGTAAGTCAACTTGGCTGCAGAGCGGAATACTCTTTCCGGGCCGAAGCTCCAAAAAACGGCAGAGAAGCTGCTGACGCAGACGATTTTGAACTGCAACAGTATTTACATTTGCATGCTTTGAATCGTGGAATATTGATGACACCGTTTCATAACATGGCTTTGATGTCCCCAGCCCACACTGCCGAGGATGTTCAGCGTCACACGCAACATTTTGAGCAGGCGTTAGAGTCGCTGTTTGCCTAAGCTCGTTTAGACAGGCGACGACGCTTCATTTCGCCATTTATTTGAATTGCCAACACAATCAAAATAGCAAAGCTGAATACCGCACAACCAACCACATTTGCTTCAGCTGGAACTCCACGAGCAGCAGCTGTGTAAACATAACGAGGGAAGGTCATATCTGATCCAGCATTGAAGTTGGTAATGATGAAGTCATCAAAGCTCAAAGCAAACGAAAGCAACGCGGCTGAGGCAATACCTGGCATCAACAATGGGAAGGTAATTTTCCAGAAAACCTGCCTAGGGTTTGCATATAAATCCCTTCCAGCTTCTTCTAAAGCAGGATCCAAACTAGCAACTCTTGCCTTAACGGTTACCACAACGAAAGAAAGGCAGAACATGATGTGGGCGACAATGATTGTTCCAATGCCCTTTTGAACTCCAAGACTGAAAAACTGTGATGCCAGTCCAGCGCCTAGAACAACTTCAGGAGTTGCCATCGGCAAGAACAAAAGAAGGTTTATCCCGCTGCGGAATCTAAAACGGTATCGAACCAACGCAATTGCAATCATGGTTCCCAGCGTGGTTGCCACCAACGTGGAGATAACACCAATTAGAACCGAATTACCAAAGGCCTCGCAAACTCCCTCGCGTTGACAAACATTGGCCCACTTATCAAAAGTGAAGCCACGCCAAATCAAGTTGGTCTTCAAACTGTCATTGAATGAGAAGACAAAAGTGTAAACAATCGGAATCAAGAGATAAATGAAAGCCAAGATTACATAAAGTGGCAGAGTAACTTTTCCCAAACTCAAACGCATTAGAGCAAGTCCTCCGTTCCAGATCTCTTTACATAGACACTGACCAGAATCAGAATTACCCCCATCAAAAGCACTGACATAGCGGACGCTGCAGGGTAGTCGTTGATGGTCAGATAATTGGACTCAATTACGTTACCCATCATCGCCGTTTCAGATGATCCGAGGAAGTCTCCAGAAGCGTTCACATAGTCGCCGGCAATAGGGATAAATGTGAGTAGCGTTCCAGAAATAATTCCTGGCATAGAAAGTGGCAAGGTGACTTTTCTAAACACCTTTGAAGGTGAAGCATAAAGATCGGCACCAGCTTCCAGATATCTGACATCAAGTCTTTCCAGCGAGGTGTAAAGTGGCAAGGTCATAAAAGGAATGAAGTTGTAAGTCAAACCAAAGATGACCATGAACGGAGTGCCAACTACATAGTCATTTGGACCAAGAACATGTAATTCTTGCAAAGTTGTTACTATCCAAGACTCGTTAGAAAAAATTTGTTTCCAGGCCAAAGTTCTTAGCAGGAATGAAATGAAGAACGGGGCAATGACTAAAGTCAGCATTAGCTTCTGTAGTAGCGGCCAAGCTCTTGCTTTGACGCCAATGAAATAAGCAATTGGATATGAAATCAGTAAGGCAAGGACCGTTGCGGTGAGCGCATACCCAAAAGACCTTATGATGTGTGGCAAATACTCTTGGACAACGGTTGCATAGTTAGCAAATTCCAATGCAGGGACATATTCTGCGTAGCCATAGCCATTTGGATCTGGGGCTTCCAAAGACACCATGATCAGTGAAATCAAAGGGGTCAGAAAAAACAAGCCTAAATAAAGCAATCCCGGTGTCAACAGGGCAATCACAAATTTGCCAGTTTTAGTTGGCTTGGCGTTTGCCTGGGGATTTGAAGAACCGAATGCTGCAAAAGCCATCTCGGTTATGCCTCTACCATTCCATTTGGCAAGTCTGAAAGACCAAAGCTGTGATCAACCGACCAGGAGACCCAGACTTTTTCGCCCAGTTCGATAACCGGTGACTGACCCATGTTTTGGGCAAAGACAGTGATCTCTCCCAGTTCAGGAATTTCAATCAAATACTGATTGCTAACTCCGGTGAATCGAATGTCAATGATTTCACCTGGACCAATAACGTTCTTATCAGCTGAAGCAGTTGGTTTCTTGACATGGAAAGTTGCCTTTTCTGGACGGAAACCGATAGCAATCTTTCCTGAGTGTTTTTCAGCGCGATCTTTGGGAACCGAAATCTTATTTCCAGCAACGTCAATACTGATTGAATTCCCCGATTTTTCAGTAACATCACCGACGAATAGATTTGACTGACCTAAAAACTTGGAAACAAAAACTGTCTTCGGTCGATCGTAAAGCGCCTCAGGCGCACCCATCTGTTCGATCCGACCCTGGTTCATAACAGCAACAGTGTCGGCCATGTCCATGGCTTCCTCTTGATCGTGAGTTACGTGCAGAAAGGTCAAACCAACTTCCATTTGAATTGCTTTCAATTCAATCTGCATTTCGCGTCTCAGTTTTAGGTCAAGAGCACCAAGCGGTTCATCCAGAAGTAATAACGAAGGCCGATTCACAAGAGCGCGGGCTAGAGCAACACGTTGCTGCTGACCACCTGAAAGCTGCTGTGGCTTACGTTCCGCTAAATGTGCCAGTTGAACTAGATTCAACGCTTCCTTAGCTTTTGCAAGTGGATCTTGGATCTTACGCTGCTTCAAACCGAATGCGACATTTTCTAAAACAGTCATGTGTGGAAACAGCGCGTATGACTGGAAGACGGTATTAACCGGACGCTCATGAGGTTTGGTCTCGGTGACGTCTTTCTTTCCAATTAGAATTTTTCCCTTAGTCGGGGTTTCTAAACCGGCAACTAGGCGAAGGGTTGTGGTTTTTCCACAGCCAGAAGGTCCTAGCAAGGCAAAGAACTCTCCTGCTGGAACTACTAGGTCAAGGTTTTCGATTGCTACAAAGCCGGGAAATTCTTTTCTAATACTCTTTAGCTCAAGGTCAGCGCCGCGGGCAACAAACTCTTTGACCAATTACGCACCCAACTTAATCTTCTGGAAGGCCTTAGTAAATGCTTGTTCTTCTTTGCTATCCAACGCCCGGAAAGCTTGTGTTTTGGCTAGGAACTCTTCGCTTGGGAAAATGAGTTGATTGTCAGCCAAAGCTGGATCAATCTTCATCGCCTCTTCTTTAGCCCCAACCACAGGAGTGATGTAGTTGACATATGCAGCCAGAACAGCTGCGTTGTAAGGGTCGTAATAGAAGTTCATCAGCTTCTCAGCGTTCTTCTTGTGGGTAGCTCCCATAGGAATTACGAAACAGTCAGCAGAAATAGTTCCGCCGGACTCAGGAAGAACGAAACCGAATCGATCGTAACCAGCCTCAGCATTCAACTGGATAATGTCACCAGACCAAGCAATGGCCGCAATAGTATCCCCATTAACCAAGTCGTCTTTATAACTGTTTCCCTTAATCCTTGCAATCTGGCCGTCAGATACCTTTTTACCGATTACATCAATCGCATCCATAAACGCTGCTTCAGTCAAACTATCTGCTTCACCAATTTTGATGCCTTGGTCCATCAACACGATTCCGACAGTGTCACGCATTTCAGAAAGAACACCAATGCGTCCTTTCAGCGAAGGTGCCCAGAGATCAGAAAGAACTTTCGGAGCATCTTTACCTGTGGCAGCTTTGTATGCTTTCTTGTCAAAGGCGAAACCAGCCAAAATACCTTGGTATGGAAGACTCATGCTGCGCTTTGGGTCATAACTTGCACCTAGATATGCAGGTTGCAAGTTCTTTTTGTTTGGAATTTCTGCCTCATCAAAAGTTTGGCAATAACCCAAGTTAATCCAACGAGCAGCCATCCAAGATGTTGGACAAGTAATGTCTGCACCGATATCTTGACCTAAAGCAAGTTGGTCTTTGACTTTTCCAAAATAAGAGTCGTTGTCATCAAAATCTTCGCGGTAGGTTACTGAGATTCCAGTTTCCTTCTGGAACTTTTCTAACGTCGGGTACTTACCTTTGTCGTCAACGTCGATGTAAAGTGACCAGTTGCTCCAGATTAGATTTGGATCTGAATCACTAACGTCTTTTGCTGCACTGAGTTCTTTTTTTCCGCTGGGTGCACAGGCAGCAAGCAAGGCTGCCGCTGATGCAGCCACAGTTCCACCGATTGCAGCTCTTCTGGTGACTTTATGCTTCAAAGCAGCCTTGACCA
>DDPP01000024.1:0-362 GCA_002342255.1 Micrococcales bacterium UBA2465 | reverse complement strand
CTAACACCGACTGCGCGAAAGAACGCATTGATAAAAATCCTGCCACAATTTCACGAAAATAAAGGGCAAAACCCCCATATTCGCATTCTCCTAGTTAGACCTATTTGCATGGGGTATTCTCTTACTTGGAGGGCAACGGTGTCCTGCCCAGAGGAGAATCATGAAGATCGCTGTTCCTGCAGAGATCAAAAATAACGAATTTAGAGTGGCTATTACCCCATCAGGTGTTCACGAATTAGTTGAAGCCGGTCACCAAGTTTTCATCCAAACCAACGCCGGAGCCGGCTCAAGTATTACCGATCATGACTATGAAAGCGCAGGCGCTGCCATTCTGGCCGACGCAGCCTCAACTTGGGCCGCTG
>DDPP01000032.1 GCA_002342255.1 Micrococcales bacterium UBA2465 | reverse complement strand
AAACTGATAATGGTTGCGTTGTCAGCCAGCATGTCTATTTCTTCGACACTCGGTGAAGCTACCTTTAGAACAATTGGACTTTTCCAAACCTCTGTCTTAGTTCCGATGGTGGCACCAGCAGATAGGTAGGAAGAATCAGGAAAGGTCGCCAGCAGCCCCGCTCCATTTTCTACTACCACTTCGTAGCCCAGGGAGATTATTGCTTTTACTGAAATGGGAGTTGCCGCTACCCGGTTTTCGCCGTTCTGTTCTCGAACTACACCGATTTTCATGTTCATACTCTCTAGTTTGAAAGGCGGAATTACTGGGTTTAGTCTATTTCGACCAGTTCAGGTAGCTGTTCAACACGAGCAAGTCGATTAGATCTAAACCCAACTAGTCGCTAAAAACCTGGTCCTGCGGCAGAGCAAATAGTCTGCCAATAGCATGGCGACTTTCTCATGAAAATTTCTTATTTCTGTCTAAGGTGAGTAGGCAACTGTTTTTAGAATTGCTTTGACATGGCCCGCCAATTTATCTGTTCTGCGAGAATGCAAGTTTTCCACTTAGACCCGAATCGGGTAGCCTTTAGGTATGGACCTAAAAAACATTGAACTAATCACTCTTGATGGCAAGAAAACTACTTTTGGTAGCTTGGCTAAACCAGTCACCCTAGTGGTGAATGTTGCATCTCGCTGTGGGTTGTCACCCCAGTATGAAACCTTAGAAGCCCTGCAGAAAAAGTATGGAGCAAAAGGTTTTACAGTGATCGGTGTTCCCTCCAATCAGTTCTTCCAAGAACTAAAAGACAGTGAGTCTATTTCTGAGTACTGTTCAACAACTTGGGGAGTAACTTTTCCAATGACCGAGAAAGCAAAACTCAACGGTAGAACAGCTCACCCGCTTTACAAAGAACTCACCAAAGTGGAAGACTCTGAAGGTAAGGCTGGAAATGTTAAGTGGAACTTTGAGAAGTTTCTAGTGTTAGCCGATGGTTCGGTTCACCGCTTCAGACCAACAACAAAGCCAGATGCTCCAGAGATTGTTTCTCTGATTGAGAGCAATCTGAAGTAATCTAACCTGCTATAAAAGCTAACTCAGATTCAGTTAGATTTACCTGCTGCATAAGAGCTTCTAGCTGTTCAATAGTTCTTCCGGACGCCAACGGTACTGTTACTCCAGGTTGCTTACGTAACCAGTCCAAGGCAACTGCTGTATTTGAAACATTGTGATCACTTGCAATTTTTTCGAGTCGCTCAAGAAGTTTGAAATTCTCTGCTGTTGCGTAGTTGTTGGTAACCCCGGCCGCGCGCTGCGAGTCAACTGTTGCACCTTCGCGGTATTTTCCGCTTAGGAAGCCGCTTCCCAAAGTTGAATATGGAAGACCAGCGATATTGAATGTCTCTACTGATTTAGCACCATCGGATTCGTATGGTTCTCGGGCAACAAGGCTATAGCGGTTTTGTAATGCAACATACTTAGCGAAGTTGTGATCTTCAGAGATTTTTAGTGCTTGCTCAAGTCTTTCGAAGGTGTAGTTAGAAGCCGCAATGTATTTGACTTTTCCGGCCTTTACTAACTCATTGAAGCCTTCCAGGGTTTCTTCTAGGGGAGTTTCTAAGTCATCTGAGTGAGCGTAATAGATGTCGATGTAATCGGTTTGCAGTCTCTTCAGGCTGTCATCACAGGCAGCAATTATGTTTTTAGCTCCTAGACCTTTTCGTGTTTCCAGCATGGCCACTTTGGTAGCAATAACTAGGCTCTCTCGGTTACCTCTGGCTTTGGTGTATTCGCCAATGATGGTTTCTGATTCCCCACCTTTGTTGCCTTCTTTCCAGGCCGAATAAACATCAGCCGTGTCAACGAAGTTTCCACCAAGCTCCATAAAGCGATCTAGCAGTTTGAACGATTGCTCCAGGTCAGCTGTCCAGCCAAAAACGTTACCGCCGAAACAGATGTTGGATACTTCTAGGTTGGTTTGGGGCAGGCTGATCATGATTACTTCTTTCTGGTTGCGATAAGTGAAGCGACTGTTGCAATGGTGATGGTGCCAAGTATTACACCTAGTGATAATTCTGTGCTGATTTCAGGTAACCAATCAACATGCTTGCCACCATTGATAAATGGTAGTTCATTCTTATGCAGGGCATGGATAGCCAGCTTGATACCTATCCAACCCAGAATAACTGAAAGACCTAGCCCCAAATACTTCAACCGGCTTAGTAAACCAGCCAGCAAGAAGTAGAGCTGTCTTAGACCTAGTAAGGCAAATGCGTTTGCTGTGAATACGATATAAGGCTCTTTAGTGAGACCAAAGACTGCCGGAATGCTATCTAAAGCAAAAAGTATGTCAGCACTTCCAATAGCAATCATGGCAAACAGGAGAGGAGTGTAATAACGCTTGCCATCTATCTTTAGGGAAACTTTGCTACCTTGGAAATCTTCTGTTACGTTTACCTTGCCCTTAATCCACTCAATGAGCTTGCTTCCTGGGGCATCGTGGTCATCCGTATCGCTGAAGTGTTCTTTCACAAGAGTGATTGCTGTGTAGATCAAGAAGGCACCAAAGATGTAGAAGACCCAGCTAAAGGCCGCAATTGCTGCTGCACCAACAGCGATGAAAATAAATCTAAGAACTAGTGCAATCAGAATTCCAACTATAAGTGCCTGAGATTGGGCTTTTTTAGGGACTCTTAGTTTGGTGAAGATAATCAAGAACACGAATAAGTTATCGACAGAGAGTGATTTCTCAGTGATGAAACCAGCTAAGTATTCTTCCCCAAACTCTGAACCCCAAATGGAGCTCACTACTGGGATGAAAGCTAACGCTAAGCCCACGAATATTGCACTAAGAATTGCGGATTCTCGGAAGGTTGGCTCATTCTTGCGTCTGACCTGAAATATCAAATCGATAACGATGATCCCAGTTAGGACTAGAGCCGTGATAAGCCAGATTTCTAGGGATACATTCATGCTCGACTGGTCCATAACTCAAGTCTAAATGAACAGCCAGTATGGGTTTCTTTTCTAGACTATAAAGACAAACAGCAAGGAATCTTTGATGGCTAAGAATGCGCCAGCGATTGCCCTAAAGGGCTTGACCAAGAGATTTGGCAACACAACAGCAGTTGACTCTTTAGATCTTGAAATAGGTCAAGGAGAGTTCTTTTCTATGCTGGGTCCGTCTGGATCAGGTAAAACCACAGTATTGAGAATGATTGCCGGTTTCGAGTTGCCTACTCAAGGCAAAGTCCTTTTAGACGGTAAAGATGTCACTAATTTGGCTCCATTTGACAGAGATGTGAACACTGTTTTTCAGGACTATGCCTTGTTTAACCACATGAATGTTTTTGAAAACGTTGAGTATGGTCTAAAGGTTAGAAAAGTAAACAAGACAGAACGGAAAAAGCGAGTCATGGAGGCTCTTGCTACTGTTCGCTTAGCTGACTTTGGTGACCGTAAGCCTTCCCAACTTTCTGGTGGTCAACGGCAACGTATTGCTCTAGCCAGAGCCATAGTGGTTGAACCGAAAGTTTTGCTGTTGGATGAACCCCTAGGTGCTTTAGATCTCAAACTCAGAGAACAAATGCAAATCGAATTAAAAGAGCTGCAAAGACAATTGGGGATTACCTTCGTCTTTGTTACTCATGATCAAGAAGAAGCACTTGCTTTATCTGATCGAATCGCAGTTTTTAACAACGGAAAAATCGAAGACCTAGGAACTCCGAGAAAACTGTATGAGACACCTGGTAGCGAATTTGTTGCAGGATTCGTTGGAACATCAAACTTTTTCAACGAAGAGCAATCCCTGAAACTTTTTGGCAAGAAGGGAAAGTTTGCCCTTCGTCCAGAGAAGATATCGATTGCTAGGACAGGCAAGAAAGCCAAAGTGGTAGAGGTCAGTTACCTAGGTAGTTACACCAGATTAATTTTGGATGTTGATGGAATTCGGGTGAAAGTAAGTTCAACCGATGGAGAGTTTCACCGTGACCAGACGGTGCAAATAAATATGAAGGTTACCGACCTGGTAGCCCTCTAAAAACAAAAAGGAGAAACCAATGCGAAAAACAGCAGCTTTCAAGTTGCTCACCCTTGGCTCAGTAGCAATATTGGCGCTAAGCGGATGTAGTGCATCTGGTAGTGGTGGTCAAATGATGGAGAAGCTAGGCGATCCAGAAAAGACTGTTTCATTACTGGGTTGGCCAGGTTATGCAGAAGACGGTTCAACCGATCCTGCTTATGACTGGGTAACACCTTTCGAAAA
>DDPP01000020.1:2181-3622 GCA_002342255.1 Micrococcales bacterium UBA2465 | reverse complement strand
CACAACCCGTTCTACTCAAACTACCGTCCACAGTTCTACTTCCGTACCACTGACGTAACTGGTGTTATCACCTTGCCAGCTGGTACTGAAATGGTTATGCCTGGCGACACCACCGAAATGGCAGTTGAGCTAATTCAGCCAATCGCTATGGAAGAAGGTCTTCGCTTCGCTATCCGTGAAGGTGGCCGCACTGTTGGTGCTGGTACTGTTACCAAGATCACCAAGTAGTAATACTTCAATACAAAAACACCTCCAGGAAACTGGAGGTGTTTTTGCTTTAACCTAAAATCCTTTAGTTAATGGATGCAGTCCTGGAGTTCTCGATGACTCAGAGCTGGGACTTTAGGCCAAACTGTTTATCTTGATTCCCCAAAACTTTAGAAAACCTGCATTAGGCCAATTGTTGCTGCCGCGCTGGCAACAAAAATGGCAATCATTGGAATGAAGCAGCAGGTGGCCACTGATCCATCTGGATTGGTAACAATTGATGGTCTGGCCTTGCTGTGTTCGTTTTCGTGCATTTCTACCCTCCTTAGAACAGCTTTAGGTTGCTAGCCACAGAAAGCAGGACCACGCAGACCATAGGGATAAAGCCACAGCAATAAACCGGCTGAGACACTCGGTGAGGATTAGTTAGACCGCTAAGTGGGTCCAAATCTTTGAACATTTTGCCTCCTTGGTCCATAATTCTAGGGTTTGGGACAGTTCCAAGCAGGTCTCGGGCTGTCCCTTCTTTAGGGGACTAGGTTTGGCCGAATAATAGAGTTTTTTCCTATTAGGACTTGCATAGACACGGGTAGTTCTGCCAAGATAGAGAAGTTCATGTGATTTCGCCCGTTCTTGGGTGAACCACTGCAGGCATAGTGAACCGCTCTAGTGGGTCCGGCCGCAGCAGAACCGCAAATTTAACCGATCAAAGCTTTGGTTTTGTCGTGAGATTACTGCTCGCGACACACCCGAATGCGTGGGTCGGAGCAGTGCCCCAGGCAACTGGGTTTGACAGGTAAATAGTGGTGCATATCAAAAAAGTGCTGCTAGTTATTGATGTTTTATACATCAAGAAAGCGAGTCATAATGGCAGATCAAAAGATCCGCATTCGACTAAAGTCGTACGACCACGAGGTCATCGATTCGTCGGCGCGTAAGATCGTTGACACCGTTACCCGTGCCGGTGCAAAGGTTGTTGGTCCTGTGCCACTACCTACCGAGAAAAATGTTATTGCGGTGATTCGTTCACCACACAAATACAAGGACAGTCGCGAGCACTTCGAGATGCGCACCCACAAGCGCCTGATCGATATCATCAACCCAACTCCTAAGGCAGTTGACTCGTTGATGCGTCTCGACCTTCCTGCAGATGTAAACATCGAGATCAAGCTCTAAGGAAAACACCGATGACTATCACTCGTAACGTAAAGGGCATTCTAGGCCGCAAGCTTGG
>DDPP01000020.1:1199-2133 GCA_002342255.1 Micrococcales bacterium UBA2465 | reverse complement strand
GCCAACAACAAGATGATTCCGATCACTGTTGTTGAAGCTGGTTCCAACGTAATCACTCAGATCAAGAACATGGACACCGATGGCTACACTGCTATTCAGGTTGCCTATGGTGCAATTGATCCTCGCAAAGTAAACAAGCCAGATGCTGGTCACTTTGCTAAGGCAGGAGTTACTCCTCGTCGTTTCCTAGCTGAAATCAGAACCTCTGAAGCAGACTCATACACCGTTGGACAAGAACTAGGTGTTGACCTATTTGAAGTTGGTGCAACCGTTGACGTTGTTGGAACTTCAAAGGGTAAAGGTTTTGCCGGTCACATGAAGCGTCACGGCTTCTCCGGTGTTGGTGCATCTCACGGTGCACACCGTAACCACCGTAAGCCAGGTTCGATTGGTGCTACCACTACACCAGGACGCGTTTTCAAGGGAACTCGTATGGCTGGTCGTATGGGTCAAGATCGTGTAACCACTTTGAACCTAACCATTCACGGAATTGATGCTGAGAAGGGTCTGCTACTTATCAAGGGTGCAGTGCCAGGTTCTAAAGGCTCATTGGTTTTCGTTCGCAATGCAGTTAAGAAGGGTGCGTAACCTAAATGGCTAACGTTGATGTTTTAGACGTCCAGGGAAACAAGGCTGGTTCATTCGAACTAGACAAGAACCTGTTCGACGTTCAGATTTCTATCCCACTGGTTCACCAGGTTGTTGTGGCTCAGCTAGCTGCTGCTCGTCAGGGTACTCAGTCAACTAAGCGTCACGGTGAAGTTTCCGGTACCGGTAAGAAGCCTTTCAAGCAGAAGGGAACAGGTCGCGCTCGTCAAGGTTCGCTTCGTGCTCCACAGATGCGCGGTGGTTACATTACTCACGGTCCTAAGCCTCGTCTATACGACCAGAGAACTCCTAAGAAGATGATCAAGGCTGCAGTTCTTCAGGCACT
>DDPP01000020.1:0-1084 GCA_002342255.1 Micrococcales bacterium UBA2465 | reverse complement strand
GTTCACGTTATTCCAGTTGACCAGCTAAACGCCTACGACATCTTGAACTCTGACGACCTAGTTTTCACTAAGTCAGCTATTGAAGAGTTCACCGCTAACTCAAAGAAGGAGGCGTAAATCATGGCAGCGATTACTAAGAACCCTCGCGACGTGATCATCCGTCCGATCGTTTCAGAGAAGTCATACAACCTAATCGATCAGGGTAAATACACCTTCGAAGTTGCTCCTGGCTCAAACAAGACTGAGATCAAGCAGGCTGTTGAAGTTATCTTCAACGTCAAGGTTGCTTCGGTCAACACCCTAAACAGAATTGGTAAGACTCGTCGCACCAAGTTTGGTATGGGTAAGCGCAAGGACACCAAGCGCGCCATCATCACTCTAAAGAGTGGTTCCATCGACCTGTTTAGCAACATCGGATAAGGCAGAGATAACTTATGGGTATTCGTAAATACAAGCCAACGACTCCAGGTCGCCGTGGTGCATCGGTTTCAGACTTTGCTGAAATCACTCGCACCACACCGGAGAAGTCACTTCTTCGTCCACTTCCTAAAACCGGTGGTCGTAACGCTTCAGGTCGTATCACCACTCGTCACATCGGTGGTGGACACAAGCGTCAGTATCGCGTAATCGATTTCCGTCGCCACGACAAGGATGGTATTCCAGCTGTTGTTGCACACATCGAATACGATCCAAACCGCACTGCNNAGGGCGACAAGATCGAGCAGGGTGCTAACGCTGACATCAAGCCAGGTAACGCTCTTCCTTTGAAGAACATTCCGGTTGGTACCGTTATTCACGCCATCGAGCTAAAGCCAGGTGGCGGTGCAAAGATGGGTCGTTCAGCAGGAGCTGCTATCCGTCTAGTTGCTAAAGATGGCGGTATGGCTCAGCTTCGTTTGCCTTCAGGTGAAATCCGTAACGTCGATGCTCGTTGCCGTGCAACCATCGGTGAAGTTGGTAACGCTGAGCAGTCAAACATTAACTGGGGTAAAGCAGGCCGTAAGCGTTGGAAGGGTGTTCGCCCAACCGTCCGTGGTGTTGCTATGAACCCAGTTGACCACCCACACGGTGGTGGTGAAGGTAA
>DDPP01000028.1:5156-8259 GCA_002342255.1 Micrococcales bacterium UBA2465 | reverse complement strand
CGTACTCAAGAAATTTCTCGTCTCATCGGACGTTCACTTCGTGGAATTGTTGATATGAAAGAGCTTGGCGAGAACACCATCGTCATCGACTGTGATGTCTTGCAAGCTGATGGTGGAACCAGAACCGCAGCCATTACCGGAGCGTACGTGGCGCTGGTGGATGCAATCAAATATGGTGTTGAAAAAGGTTTCATTCCTGCCAGCAATAAAGTAATTGTTAATTCAATCAGTGCAATTTCTGTCGGCATCATCGATGGCGAACCGATGTTGGACCTTGCCTATACCGAAGATGTCAGAGCAGAAACTGACATGAACGTAGTTGTTACTGGTTCAGGAGAATTTATTGAGGTGCAGGGCACTGCCGAGGGATTGTCTTTCAGTCGTGATGAGCTCAACCAATTGTTAGATTTGGCACTGCATGGCACCAGTCAGCTACAGTTGCTCCAGGCTGAGGCTTTAGCCAAGTGAAACTAGTCTTAGCCACTCACAACCAGGGTAAAGTGTCTGAGCTTCGAGCAATTATGGCACCTGCAGGGTTTGAACTAATTGGTTTTGATGGTCCGGAACCAGTTGAGGACGGAGTTAGTTTTCTAGAAAATGCTTTGATAAAGGCTAGATCTGCCCATAAACAAACTGGGTTGCCGGCGATAGCAGATGACTCTGGACTGCAAGTTGACATTCTAGGCGGATCACCTGGAATATTCACGGCTGTCTGGTCAGGCACTAAAGATAATGTGGCAAATCGGCGCTTGCTATTAGCTCAACTAAAGGATATTCCAGCAGAAAATCGAGCTGCAAGTTTTGTTTGCACGATTGCCTTAGTCTCCGAAAAGACTGAAGTCTCGTTCACCGGCAATTGGCTTGGAAGTATTGCTTTCGAAGAACGTGGCACTAACGGGCATGGCTACGATCCTGTTTTTATCCCTGAAGGTTTTGATTTAACCGCTGCCGAGCTTGAGCCCGAAATCAAAAATTCTCTCAGTCACAGAGCAACTGCGGTTTCGTCTCTTATGGATTATTTGAAATCTAACGACGTCGAGCTTTAATTACTTCGAGAATTACCGGAATAAAAGATAAGACAATAAGAATCAGAGTGATCAAAATTACGTGTTCACGAATGTATTCGTTTTGTCCTAGGAAGTAACCAAGTATCGGCATACAGATTCCCCACACAGTGGCCCCAATGATGTTGTTCCTGAGGTAATAGGAATATTTCATCTTGCCAACGCCAGCTGCTACTGGAATGAAAGTTCGCATGATCGGGACAAAGTGAGCGAAAATGACTGCTTTGTTTCCATACTTCTTGAAGAACTCCTCAGCTCGAACAACGTTTTTTTGGCTGAAGAACTTTGACTCTGGTTTGTTGAAAACTCTTGGTCCACCTTTTCGACCGATAAAGTATCCGAGCTGATCACCAGCAACAGCTGATACTGCTATTGCAAGGCAAGCCAACCAAAGCGGTGCTGGGATTACTCCTGAACCGATTAAGACTCCAATGGTAAATAGCAGAGAGTCACCGGGTAAGAAAAAACCAATTAGCAGTCCAGTTTCAGCAATCACAATCAGGCAAGCTATCACTAGTGCGAGGGCCCCCAGGTTTTCAAGGATGGCTTCAGGGTGGAGGATGTCATTTATTATGTTCACGCGCCCCCAGCAGGATTCGAACCTGCGCTCCCGCCTCCGGAGGGCGGCGCTCTATCCCCTGAGCTATGGGGGCTAAGGGTTATACCCAGACTACCAGCGGGTAGTTTTTTGACCTAAGTGTTCGCCCATAACACAGGTTTATCTGTGGGTTTCTATGGACTTAGATAAACTTGACCTGTCCGCGCGAAGTTGCGGGGCACATATAAACAGTCAAAGGCGTTCATGACCCCCGCAGATCTTTCCAAACAAATCCTGCTTGCTATAAAGCAATTGCAAGCTAAAGGAAATCTGCCTGACCTAGAGTTACCGAGTGAAGTGGTTGTTGAGCGCCCAAAGAATAGGGACCATGGTGACTGGGCCACCAATGTCGCCATGCAGTTAGCTGCTAAGTTTGGCAGTTCGCCAAGAGATTTTGCTCAACAACTAGCCGGTGAACTGGTTGAAATTTCTGGTATCGAAAAGGTTGACATTGCAGGACCGGGGTTTATAAACATTACACTTAGCGCCGCTGCGGCTGGTGAAATCGCCAGGCAGATAGTTATAGCCGGGTCCGAATACGGTTCAGGTTCACTTTATTCAGGCCTAAAAATGAATCTAGAATTTGTTTCGGCAAATCCGACCGGTCCAATTCACATCGGTGGAACACGCTGGGCAGCAGTTGGCGATTCATTAGCTCGGATTTTTAGTGCTCAAGGTGCAACTGTAACCCGGGAGTATTATTTCAATGACCACGGTGCTCAGATTGACCGTTTTGCTAGATCATTACTGGCTGCAGCAAAAAGTGAACCAGCACCGGAAGACGGCTACGCCGGTGAATACATCAATCAGATTGCCAACCAGGTAATTGCTAAAGCTCCTGACTGGCAAAACCTTGCTGATGCTGAAGCGACTGAACTTTTCAGAGCGCATGGGGTTGAACTCATGTTTGCAGAAATAAAAAATTCTCTTGAAGAATTTGGTGTTCATTTTGATGTCTTCTTCCATGAGAACTCTCTTTATGAGTCAGGTGCAGTTCAGAAAGCAATTGAAAGACTTAGAGGACTAGGTCACATCTACGAACAAGATGGTGCCATCTGGCTTCGTTCAACAACCTTTGGTGATGACCGTGACCGCGTAGTAATCAAGAGCGATGGTGAGGCTGCATACATCGCAGGTGATCTCGCTTACTACCTAGATAAGCGTGANNATTTGGTTACGTTCAACAACTTTTGGTGATGATCGTGACCGGGTGGTAATTAAGAGTGATGGCGAGGCGGCATATATTGCTGGCGACCTTGCCTATTACTTGGATAAGAGACAACGAGGATTCGATCGAGCAATTTACATGCTCGGGGCAGATCATCACGGTTATGTTCCTAGAATGATGGCGATGTGTGCCGCCTTCGGAGATGAACCAGGCGTGAACTTGGAAATACTTATCGGGCAATTGGTCAATTTAGTCAAAGATGGTCAACCGGTT
>DDPP01000028.1:0-5122 GCA_002342255.1 Micrococcales bacterium UBA2465 | reverse complement strand
GCTAGGTACGCACTGACTCGCTCTTCAATCAATTCCATGTTGGATATTGATTTGGATTTACTCTCTAAAAAGACCAACGACAACCCAGTTTTCTATGTTCAGTATGCTCATGCCCGAACCAAACAGGTAGCCAACAATGCTGCAACCCTTGGCGTCGATACCGCTAGTTTCGACCCAAGCCTGCTGGCTCACCCGGCAGAGTCAGATTTACTTGCCAAACTTGCACAGTTCCCCGCAGTTATGAGCCACTCTGCTGAGGAGCGCTCACCACATCTGGTGGCTCGATATTTGGAGGAAGTTGCCGGTAGTTACCACCGCTGGTATGACAACTGTCGGGTAACGCCAATCAGTGGCGGGGCAGTTGAACCAGTTCATAACTCCAGGTTGTGGCTGAACAATGCAGCCTCAATAGTTTTGGCAAATGGATTAAAAGTGCTTGGCGTTAGCGCTCCGGAGCGGATGTAATTATGAACTCACTTGCCCCGAACTGGCTAACTGAACCGGCAGAGCTGAACAGTTTCGATCATACACTCTGGCCGAAGTCGATGCACAGAGATGCCGAAGGTCACACCTTCATTGGCGGTGTTCCCGTTGGTGAGTTAGCTCAGAAGTATGGAACTCCACTATATGTGTTGGATAAGGATGAATTTTTTGACCGAGCAAAAGCGGTAATCAGTGCATTTGATGCAGCAACTAAAAAACATGGCACCTCAGCAAAGATTTACTATGCGGGCAAAGCTTTGCTCACTTCCGAAGTAGTTCGTTGGGTCGATCAGTTGGGGTTATACCTAGATACCTCGTCTGCGGGTGAACTTGCGGTTGCTTTAGCTGGCGGAATTTCACCGACAAGGTTAGGCCTCCACGGCAACAATAAATCACACAGCGAAATCGGTAAGGCGGTAACCTCAGGCCTTGGAGTAATAGTTATTGACTCTGAAATTGAAGTTGAACGAATAGCCTCTGCCGCTGGAGCACAAGACATAATTCAACCGGTAAGGCTAAGAGTTAACAGTGGTGTTCATGCCCACACTCACGAATATTTAGCAACTGCCAGGGAAGATCAAAAGTTTGGCATAGCTATTCAGGATGTTCCTGAATTAGTTGCCAAGATAAGATCACTAAAGCATTTGCATTTCATCGGATTGCATTCTCACATCGGTTCTCAGATTTTTGCGGTGGAAGGTTTTGTTGAGGCTGCTAGACGATTGGTTCAACTTCATGCCGAGTTGTTAAAGTTTGGACCGGTGCCAGAGTTGAATCTAGGTGGTGGCTTTGGTGTGAAATATACCAAAGCCGACCAGCCGATGACCATAGAGTCAATGGCCACAGCGATAGTTGATGCCGTAGCCGTAAAGTGTGCGGAGCTGGGCATCGACATTCCAGTGTTGGCATTTGAACCCGGCCGAGTCATCGCCGGACCTGCTGGAATTACCCTTTACAACGTTGGCACCACCAAAGATGTTGCAGTTGGTGATGCTGCTGAAATCAGAAAATACGTCAGTATTGATGGCGGGATGAGCGATAACGCAAGACCCGCTCTTTACTCTGCAGATTATTCGGTTGCGCTAGTTTCTAGATCAGCTGAAACTGGACCAGC
This sequence comes from Micrococcales bacterium UBA2465, assembly GCA_002342255.1. Taxonomy (GTDB): domain Bacteria; phylum Actinomycetota; class Actinomycetes; order Actinomycetales; family Microbacteriaceae; genus Rhodoluna. The sequence goes on along the minus strand of DDPP01000028.1, from coordinate 3,525 downwards.
ATTAGTTCGAGTGGTTGGTAAACACTGTGAATCTGGGGACATTGTTGTGAAAGATGCTTACCTTCCAGAAGATGTTTCGCCTAATGATCTTCTTGCAATTGCTACTACCGGAGCATATTGTTTCTCGCTAGCTAGCAATTACAACTATCTGGCTCGTCCTGCAGTGGTAGCTGTCAGCAATGGTCAAGCGGATCTTCTGGTTAGAGCTGAAACAGAGACAGATTTACTGTCCAGAGATGCCAAGGTGAACAAATGATTGACTATCGTCCATTGAAAATTGCTCTATTGGGAGCCGGTGCGGTTGGTTCCCAGGTGGCAAAGCTAATTCTTGAAAATAGCGAAGAACTTGCCATGAGAGTTGGGGCTGAACTCGAGCTGATTGGTGTTTTGGTTAGAGATAAAAACTCTAAACGGGATTACGACATACCTCCAGAACTGATCACCACCGCGGCGGATCCGCTTATTTTAGGAGCTGATATTGTCATTGAGGTAATGGGTGGAATAGAACCGGCAAGAACATATATTTTGCAAGCTCTCAATTCGGGTTCTGATGTAATTACTGCAAATAAAGCATTGCTTGCCAGCAATGGTGCCGAACTTTATGATTCAGCGGAACAGGTTGGGGCACAGCTTTACTTTGAGGCCGCAGTTGCTGGAGCGATACCTATCATTAGACCGCTTCGAGAATCTTTAGCCGGTGACAAGGTAAAGCGCATCATGGGTATCGTCAACGGTTCTACCAATTTCATCCTTGATCGCATGACAAGCACTGGTTGCTCATTACAAAGCGCTATCGATGAAGCAAAAAGATTAAATTATTTGGAAGCAGATCCATCACTAGATCTTGAAGGTTATGATGCGGCACAAAAGGCAGCCATCTTGGCATCTCTCGCTTTCCACACTGAAGTCCCAATCGAACATGTTTATCGAGAGGGGATCAGCCAGATTACCAGTGAGCAAATGGCTGCGGCTAAGCGAGACGGTTACGTAATTAAATTACTGGCCATCTGCGAAAAGGTAGCTGCTGAAGGAATCGAACCCGAAGGTATTTCGGTTCGAGTATATCCAGCCATGATTCCAGATAATCATCCGCTTGCTTCAGTCCACGGAGCATTCAACGCTGTATTCGTTGAAGCTGAGGCTGCTGGTTCACTCATGTTCTATGGGTCTGGTGCTGGTGGTTTACAAACCTCATCGGCAGTAATGGGTGATTTGGTTTCGGCTGCTAAGCGTCACGTTGCTGGCGGACCTGGACTTGCTGATTCAGTGCACGCAAAACTTCCAGTTTTGCCTATTGCTAGAATTCACACCCGCTATCAAATAACCCTGGAAGTCTCTGATGAAGCCGGTGTCTTGGCTTCAATTGCAAATATTTTTGCAAATCACCAAGTTTCGATTGAAACGGTTGAGCAATCATCGAAGATGATTGAAGCTGAAACTACCGCCTGGTTGGAAATAGGAACACATCTGGCTAGCGATAAGGCACTTTCTGAAATTGTTGAAGAACTTAGAAACAATAGCGCTGTTGAACAAATTACTTCAGTAATCAGAGTTGAGGGGGAGTAATGGCAAAGCAGTGGCGGGGCGTCATCGAAGAATATTTTGATCGCTTAGACATCGACCGCAGCACCGAAATCGTCACTCTTGGTGAGGGCGGAACTCCTCTGGTCCACACTCCAGTGCTAGCCAAACTTTACGGCGTTTCTGATGTCTGGTTGAAAGTTGAAGGAATGAACCCGACTGGGTCATTCAAAGATCGTGGCATGACCATGGCGGTTTCCAAAGCGGTAGCTCATGGTGCTCAAGCGGTGATATGTGCTTCCACAGGGAATACTTCAGCCAGTGCTGCGGCATACGCAGCCAAGGCTGGAATCAAATCGGTGGTATTGATTCCTGAAGGAAAAATTACTCTGGGTAAGTTAGCCCAAGCAATTGCTCATAAGGCGATGATCTTGCAGGTGAGAGGCAATTTTGATGATTGCCTAGTGTTAGCCAAGGACCTCAGCGAGAATTATGCGGTTCACCTGGTCAACTCAGTTAACCCTGACCGATTGGAAGGCCAAAAGACCGCCAGTTTTGAAGTGTTTGACTATCTGGGCTTTGCCCCTGATTACCACGTGATGCCGGTGGGAAATGCTGGAAACTTTTCTGCTTATTTCAAGGGCTATCGAGAATTGTTGGAGGCTGGAGAAATCAAATCTTTGCCAAAACAGCTCGGTTTCCAGGCCGAAGGGGCAGCGCCATTTATTGCAGGTCATCCAATAGCCAATCCAGAAACTATTGCTACGGCAATCCGGATTGGAAATCCAGCGTCATGGGATTTAGCATTAGAGGCTCAAAGAGTTTCTCAAGGTGAGTTTGATACTGTCACCGATTCAGAAATACTTGCCATGCACCGTTACCTGTCCAATGAGGCCGGGGTGTTTGTTGAACCGTCGTCGGCAACAGGAGCGGCCGGATTACTAAAATTTTCCAAGCTCGGAAAGATTCCTAAAGAGTCAAAGATAGTAATAACCGTCACCGGCCACGGCTTAAAAGATGTCGGTTGGGCGCTAAAGGATGAAAAGGGTGAAGAGGTTAAGCCAACCTCTTGCTCAACTGAAGTTGCCGAGGTAGCCGAGCTTCTAGGTTTGGAGAAGAGCTAATGAGATTCGGAGAACTGGATGAACTAATCGGTAGAAAAGTCATGGTCAAGGTTCCAGCTACCTCGGCCAACCTGGGTCCTGGTTTTGACACTCTTGGTGTCGCTTTATCTTTTTATGACGAACTCGAAGTGGAGACCGTTGAATCGCAAGAAATTATCATCAAAGTAATTGGTGAAGGTGAAGGTGAAGTTCCAGAAGACGAGAGCAACCTAATCGTTAGAGCGATCATTCATACTTTCAATCATTTGCGTGTCCCGATTCCTGGCATGAGAATCACCGCTCACAATTACATTCCTCATGGCAGAGGCATGGGTTCATCCGGCGCTGCCGTAGTAGCAGGAATCATGGCTGCCAAAGGTTTACTTGAAGGTATCGCTGAACTAACTTCCGACACTTTGCTGCAATTAGCAACCGATCTTGAAGGCCACCCAGATAACGTAGCTCCTTCACTTTATGGTGGTTTGAACATAGCTTGGAAAGATGAGTTAGGGCCAAAACATAAGAAGCTTTTCGTGCACCGAGGAGTTTCACCGTTAGTTCTTGTGCCGAAGAACAAGATGTCAACCGAATTGGCTAGAAGCTTGCAACCTAGTTCGGTTTCTCATGATGATGCGGTATTCAATCTTTCCCGGTCAGCTCTTCTGGTGGCAGCACTAACCCAATCGCCGGAACTACTTTTGGCGGCTACTGAGGATAGGTTGCACCAGGCATATCGAGCATCAGCCATGCCTGAGACAGTTCAACTAATTGAGGCTCTAAGAGAAAAAGGACACGCCGCAGTAGTTTCCGGAGCGGGTCCATCGGTTCTTGTCCTAGCCAGTGATCCAGCCCAGAGGCTTGAAGCGGCAAGGTTTTCGGCCCAAAACTTCCCACAATGGCG
>DDPP01000030.1 GCA_002342255.1 Micrococcales bacterium UBA2465 | reverse complement strand
ATGGATAAAATCGGTCAGGCTTCAGGTTCGCAGAGCACAGTGCGACAGATTGGTTCAGCTCTGGGCATCGCTGTGTTAGGAACTGTTTTGTTCACTCAGATTCAGTCCATTATGACTGACAAGCTGGCAGCAGCTGGAATGCAAGCTGATTCAGCTAGCAGATTCACCAGCGGTGTTGTTGAATCAGCAGGTGGATACATCCCGAGAGCCGAGATGACTCCTGGCATTACTGCAGAGTATGTCCAGATTGCTAAGGACTCTTTCACTGCTGGTGTGCAGTTTGCGGCAGTGGCTGCGGCTGTATTCCTAGCACTGGGTTTCCTAGCAACATTCAGACTGGCTAAAACTCACCACGGTGAGAAAGCCAAATAGGTAAGAGGAAATGTCAAACACTAAGCACAAGCACGATAAAGAAGCACCAAAAAAAATCCACCCGCTAAGAACTTTCTTTTTAGGAAGTGCACTGAGAAATGAGCGTTTGGAGGGTGAGCTTCTGCCGAAATCTTTAGCATTACCAATTTTTGCCAGTGACCCGCTATCTTCGGTGGCCTACGGTCCGCAAGAGTTGATGATGATTCTGACTCTCGGCGGTCTGTCATTTCTAACCTTCGCGCCAGGCATTGCCATAGCAGTTGCGCTGTTGCTAACGGTTATTGTGCTCTCCTACCGAAAAGTGATTCAGGCTTATCCTTCCGGCGGTGGCGACTACGAAGTGGCCAAGTCAAACCTCGGTCGTGGCGCATCGTTAACTGTTGCTGCAGCCTTGCTGCTGGATTACATCATGACAGTTGCAGTGTCTATTGCATCTGGAACAGACAACTTGATTTCAGCATTCCCAGAGATTGCTCCATACCGCGTTGAGATTGCTATCGGATTTCTGGCTCTAATTTTTGCCATCAACCTTAGAGGCATCAGAGAATCTGGGGTATCTTTTGCAATTCCAACATACGTCTTCATCACCACCGTGATGATCATGATCGGAACTGGACTATACAAGTTCTTTATCTTAGGTCAAACTCTAGAGGCAACATCGGCACACTATGATTTGATTCCAACTCTGGAATTCACCGGAAACCCAACTCAAGTTGCAGTAATACTTTTACTACTTAGAGCATTTGCCTCGGGTTGTTCTGCTCTTACCGGTATTGAAGCTATCGCCAATGGTGTTCCTGCTTTCCGTGCACCGAAAATAAAAAACGCCAACATCACCATGGCTCTAATGGGCAGTATTGCCATCACCATGTTCCTAGGAACCACCTGGTTGGCAATTACCTCAGGGGTTAAGTATTTGGAATCTGAGCACCAATTGGGTAACCCAGCACAAATACAAGAGTTTCTAACTAATCCACAGCAATCGCTGATGGCGCAGATTGGTGTTGCCGTGTTTGGCGATAACTCCATAATGTTCTATATCCTGCAAGCTGCGACTGCGGCGGTATTGTTGCTGGCTGCAAATACCGCATTCAATGGATTCCCCCTGCTGTCCTCAGTGTTGAGTAAGGATGGCTTTGCTCCAAAGATGTTGCAGACTAGGGGTGATCGTTTGGTTTACTCAAACGGCATGCTTTCGTTGGCAACCGTGGCTGGTGCCCTGATATTGGTTTATCAGGCTTCGGTAAGCGGTCTTATCCAGCTTTACATCATCGGTGTTTTCACATCCTTCACCGTAGGTCAACTTGGAATGATCAGACACTGGCGTCGTGGCATCAGAGAGAAAACCATTGCTCGTAAAGAAGCACTATCTGGCTTAATTATCAACGGGCTAGGTGCATTTATGACTTCATCGGTTTTAGTCATCGTCACCATAACGAAATTCACCCACGGAGCTTGGATTGTTTTCATAATCATGCCTTTACTTTGGATTTTGATGTATGAAACCAAGAAGTATTACACCGAGGTTGAAAAAGAAATTCAACTGCTACCTGACATGAAGTTTGGAAGCAAGGGTGACTATGCGATTGTTTTGATGGACAAGCTAACTGCCCCGCAGCTGAAAGCTTTGGACTACGCTCTTTCCAGCAAGCACGACAGGTTAGAAGTAGTCCACATTGCTGTTGATGACGATGCTGCGGCTCGATTCGAAAAAGAGTGGACCGAATATGGAATCCAGGTTCCACTTCGAGTAATTCCTTCACCGTTTAGAGATTTCGGCGCACCCCTTTCGGAATACCTAACCGAATACAGATCAATGCATCCGGAACAGCGTATGGCGGTATACCTACCTAAGTATGTTGTTGGTCACTGGTGGGAACACATCTTCCATAACCATCGTGCGAACCGTATTCGCAAACAGCTGATGTATGTTCGCGGTGCGATGATCACTATCGTCCCTTGGCGTCTAGAATCAGCAGACAAGATCGATTTGTTCTCTAGAACTCCAATGCCAGGTGATGCTCGAAGAGGTGAACCGCTTCGTGGTCGTGGTCAAATGCGCAGACACAGTGGTGGACAAAACAAAATCATCCGGATGAAGCCAAAAGAGAATGCAACACCAGATGACATTCTCGACCCTAATGAAAACGAATAGTTATTTTCTAGTTTTCTTAGGTGGCGGTTTAGGTGCTCTGCTTAGATACCTAATTGCCAGCGTGCTGGAATTGACTATTGGCCATGACATTACCGGTTCGCTGTATTTGTTTATTGTGAACATTGCTGGAGCTGTTTTCTTAGGCCTAGTTGCTGCAATGAAAACCGAATCTCAGAGAATTTTCTGGGGAGCAGGCTTTACCGGTGGTTTCACCACCATGTCTGGTGTTGCCATCTTCCTCTATACCCAAACACCTCAAGTGGCACTACCAGCAGCTGCAATCATGTTTGGTTTAGGTTTCATCGGTTATGCAGCTGGAGCAAATCTAGCCAGAGTAATTAGGAGCAATCCATGAATTACTTTGATCCACTTTTGCTTTTAGGAATCTTTGTTTTGGCTGGGCTTGGTTCAATGTTGCGGTATCTCATGTCTAAATGGGAAGGGGCAATGCCCTGGGGCATCTTGACAGCAAACATACTGGCTTCCTTTATCGCCGGTGTTGCCTCTTCTAGATTTCAGGCAGATCTAGGTCTAACTGCATTTATTGTGGTGGGTTTTGCTGGCGGGCTGTCAACCTTTAGTTCCTGGGCTGGAGCTTCGGTTCAGCTAGCGGCTAAAGAAAAGGCTGTAATAGCGGGGCTTTACACGCTATTTACCCTGATACTTTCCTCCACAGCTGCATATTTGGGTCTTTTAGTGCGCTAACGCCTGATATACTCAAAGGCAGATTTATTGATTCCTGAACTTCCACAGAGTTTAGCCAAGTGAAAAAGGGGGTCTCGCCATGGGGCGTGGCCGTCAAAAAGCGAAAAATACTAAAGTCGCACGCGAGTTGAAATACTTCAGCCCACAGACAGATTTATCTGCTCTGGAAGCCGAACTGGCCGCTAAGAGCGATAACGAACCAGACTACGAAGACAAGTGGGCTGACCTTTACCCTGACGAGGGTGAAGAAGAAACCACCCCCGAAAATCCTGAAAACGGTTCAACCGAGTCAAACTAGACTTGGCAAGATTTCATCAACCAACAGCCCAGGCTAAAGCCCCTATTGGTAAAGGCCGGTGAGCCTTACCGCTCCTCCATCAACACCTTTAGCGCCTTGGACATATCCTTCGAGGGTGCAGTCGTTTGATTCGACGATACCTAGTTGCCAGGTTTTGATGTGTGGGTTTAGGAAGTCCTGAATTTGTTGAGCTTTGTCTGCTCNNAACTATTACTGCAAAGCCAAGTCCTAGGTTCCAAGTTGATTCGACCTGGTTTAGTTTCAAGTTTGCCCAACTGCTTAGAACATGAAAAACATCAAGTGGCTTCCAGCTAGATCTTTCAACATCAAGAGTGGTGTTCTTAGGCAATACACGAGCTAGGTTAGCCGCAATTCCACCACCGGTGATGTGGCTCATTGCCTTAACTGCTGAACCTAAGTCACTTTCTAGAAGTTGGTTTAGAACACCGGTGTAAAGGCGAGTAGGTTCAAGTAATGCTTCACCAAGTGATTGAGATCCAAATTCAGATACTGATTTGGTGTAATCAAGGTCAGAATCTTTGATGATTTTTCTAACTAATGAATAGCCATTTGAATGTAATCCACTGGATTCCAAACCTAGAACCACATCGCCAACCTGAACTTTATGTGGGCCTAAAAGTTTGCTGTATTCAACTGCCCCAACTGCAGCACCTGCTAAATCGTATTCATGGGGTTTTAGTAACCCTGGGTGTTCTGCGGTTTCACCACCGATAAGTGAAACTCCAACTTCCTTACACGCCTTGGCAATACCAGAAACTATTTCAGCAATTCTTTCTGGAACAACTTTTCCAGTTGCAATGTAATCAGTCATAAACATGCTCTTTGCACCAACAACAACTATGTCGTCAACGACCATGCCGACCAAATCTTGACCAATGGTGTCGTGCTTATCAATCGCCTGAGCAATTGCAACTTTGGTGCCAACACCATCAGTTGAAGTTGCAAGTAATGGTCTTTCAAAACTTTTTAGAAAAGAAACGTCAAACATTCCAGCAAATCCACC
>DDPP01000054.1 GCA_002342255.1 Micrococcales bacterium UBA2465 | reverse complement strand
CAGCTCTTTACTCAAAGCATCTGACTCAGGGCTTGTAGCTCGCCATTCAAAATTCTTGGTTGATGTTGTTCTCTTGTTTGCTGGGGGAGCAAATGACCAAACGATGTCGCTGATACTTTCGCCTTGTTTCTGAAGGTTTAGAACTAGGTTGGCGTTTTTGATGGTGCTGACAATCTTGGCTCTGTTTCGAATGATGCCTTCATTCAGCATCAGCTTCTCAACATCAACTTCTGTGAGTTTCGCCACCTTCTTCACTTCGAAGTTCTTGAAAGCCTTTCTAAAGCCCTCGCGTCTTTTGAGGATTGTGATCCAAGAAAGTCCTGCCTGAAAACCTTCAAGGCTGATGCGTTCAAACATCTCATCATCACCAAAGCGAGGTACACCCCACTCCTGATCGTGATACTCAATGTATTGGGCATCGTTACCTGGCCATTTACAGCGAGTCACACCATCTTCATACTTCCGAGTGAAATCACTCATTCTTTAGCAGTTAGACCTTCGTGCTGAAGTAGCCAACGCTTAGTTGGTAATCCATCGCCACCGGAGTATCCAGTGATTTTGCCAGAGGCACCTAAGACTCTGTGACAACCAACGACAAGCGGAACTGGGTTGGAACCAACAGCACCGCCAACTGCTCTCGCCGCCTTTGGTTTACNNATTGCATCGGCGATGTCTTTGTATGTCTTGAGCTTTCCGAATGGAATCTTTGAGATCTGTTTCCAGACTGATTTCTGGAACTCGGTACCGTGAGAAAGATCTACGGGAAAGGTGAACTTGGTGAGTTTGCCTGAGAAGTATTGGGTGAGTTCCTTCTCGGCGGTCTTTAGAACCTGGGCTTTACCAGCTGAGCCAACTTTGGCATCTGCTGCTGCAATGTCGATGAATGTTACCTTTTCATTTTCGGCATAAACCCTGACGATGCCGATGGGGGTCTTGAACGCTACCCAAGTGTCTTTGTGAATCTTCATTTCTCCAGAATACCCATGCAATAGTAAAGCCCGGTTATCTTTACCAAAAGGTGGATAACCGGGCTCAACTCTTTGCTTTACATCAATTCAAACATTTCACCAGCAATAGAAAGCGAGTGGCGCAGCTTCTGCTCCAGTTCATCGAACTCCGTCTGACCAATGGTCAAAGGTGGAGCTAACTGAACTACAGGGTCGCCACGGTCATCTGAGCGGCAATAGAGACCGTTTTCATACAAATGATTGGAGAGGAACTTTCTCAGAAGCTTCTCCGACTCTTGGTCATTGAACGATTCCTTGGTCTTTTTATCTCTGACCAGTTCAATTGCATAGAAGTAACCTGCTCCACGAACGTCACCAACAATCGGTAGATCCTTTAGCTTCTCCAGAGTCTTCTTGAAAGCAGCTTCGTTGCGAGCAACGTTGCCAACTAGGTCTTCTTCATCGAAGATGTCTAGGTTCTCAAGAGCCACAGCACAAGCTACTGGGTGACCAGCGAATGTGTATCCGTGAGAGAAAATGTTGGTTCCGTGCTTGAACGGTTCAAACAACTTCTCAGTCATCATTAGAGCACCAAGCGGTTGGTATGCAGAGGTAATACCCTTTGCACAAACCAACATGTCTGGTTCTAATCCGTATCTTTCGCTAGCGAACATTGTTCCGATACGACCGAAACCATCAATGGTTTCATCCGCTACCAGAAGAACGTCATACTTATCGCAAATCTCGCGGACTCGCTTGAAGTATGCAGGTGGGGAAGTGAAACATCCACCTGAGTTCTGTACTGGTTCAATGAAGAACGCTGCAACGGTGTCTGGATCTTCAAACAGAATCATTTCTTCAACTCTGTCTGCTGCCCACATCGCAAAGGCTTCTTCGTTTTCGAAGTCATCCTGTGCCCTGTACCAGTTGGTGTTTGGAACTCTGAATGTGCTAGGTACTAGAGGTTCAAACATCTTTTTCATTGATGGAATACCGGTAAGAGACAAAGCTCCATGAGAGGTGCCGTGGTAGGCAACCGCTCTGGTTAGAACCTTGTGCTTCATCGGCTTGCCATTCATCTTGAAATACTGTTTGGCTAGTTTCCAAGCAGTCTCGTTTGCTTCGCCACCACCGGTGGTAAAGAAAACTCGACTTAGGTTTTTAGGTGCATACGAAAGTATGCGCTCTGCTAATTCAATAGCTGGAGCGTGTGCGTGCGACCAGATTGGGAAATAATCTAACTTCTTCATCTGTTTAGCTGCTGCTTCTGCCAGTCTCTCGCGACCGTGACCTACGTTTACAGAAAACAGTGATGAGATTCCATCAAAGTATTTCTTACCGTTGATGTCCCAGAAGTGATGTCCTTCAGCTTTGGTGATGATAGGAATATCGTTTGTCTGGAATGGGCTGTGACGGGTAAAGTGCAAAAACAAATTGTCTTTTGCAGCTTTGTGCAGCATTGCCGGGGTTGCTTCTTTACCTGCTCTACGAGCGTCAAGAAGCGGGGTGGCGTGGTCGGCTTTTGCTTTGGCCGGCTTTTTAGCCGGAGCCTTACCAGGCTTTAGGGCCTTGATAAGCTTGCTTGCTTTGCTCTCCTTGGTTGCCATTTGATATCACTCTTTACATTATTTTTTGTGTTTCACTTTTGGATTGACGAATGACAATCCACTTTGGGCATAAGCCCAAAACTTTATCGCTATCTAACTCCCCAGTTATAGAACTGCTTGTGCAGTTTTAGATATACGAAAGTCTCTGTTGCCACTACCTCAGGTAAGGCGCGAATTTTAGTGTTCAGAACATCAATGAGATCTTGATCGTTCTCAACCACGACTTCAACCAAAATATCGAATGACCCAGCTGTCATCACAACGTAGTCTGCTTCTGGCATGGCGGAAAGTTTGTTGGCTAGGAGATTCATGTCTCCCGTGCAACGAATACCAATCATTGCCTGACGGTAAAAGCCAAGTTGAAGTGGGTCGGTGACTGCCACCACTTGCATAATTCCGGAGTCGTTCATTTTCTGCATACGTTGACGGACAGCAGCTTCGCTTAGCCCAACGGCCTTGGCAATCTCGCTGTATGGTTTTCTTCCGTCGTGCTGAAGCTGCTCGATGATCTCTTTAGAGATGTCATCTAAAGCTGAGGCTTTGGCTCTGTCGGTCCTTGACATAGTTCGATTTTGGCACATTTTTGCCAATTTTGGTCCTGATTTCGTATCGTTTTGGTCAATTTGAT
>DDPP01000055.1 GCA_002342255.1 Micrococcales bacterium UBA2465 | reverse complement strand
CAAATTAGCGTTAGACAAATTAGTATTCGTTAGGTTTGCTCCCCAAAGGTTAGCTCCAGTTAGGTTGGTGTTAGTGAAATCAACACCAGAAAGATCTAAACCAAGCAGATTACTTTTACTTAAATTAGCGTTAGTGAGTTTAGCTCCAGGACCAACAAGATAACCATTCACCAAAGACCAACCAGCAGGAAGTGAAGGGGAACCAGTAACAGCACCAGAAATAACACCAGTCAAAACAGCATTAGATAAATCAGTACCAGACAAATTAGAACCACTCAAATCAACACCAGTCAAATTAGCGTTAGACAAATTCAAACCAGTCAAATCCAACTGACGCAAACTCAAACCACTCAAATCAGCAGACGGACCAAACAAATAACCATAACGGTTACCCCAACCAGCAGGAAGAGTCCAACCAAATGAATATCCAGGGCTGAAACCTGAAGACCTAACACCAGTCAAAATAGCATTCGCGAATTTAAATTCATCCAAGTTGCCATTCCAGCATTGCCACCAGTCATAGCAATCTCGTCTAACATTAATCAGCTTCGCACGCGTGAAATTAGTTAAATAAACATTCACCCAACTTAGATTCACCCCAGTCAAATCAGCATCCGTGAAATCAGCCCCTTGCGCCTGAGACCTATCCATGTTCGCGTTGTTCAGCTTAGCTCCAACAAAAGAAGCGCCAATAAAAACTGACCTGTAAAGCTGAGCGCCAGTTAAGTTAGCTCCAGAGAAATCCCAGTAACGAAGATCTAAATCTGAAAGATTAGCGCCAACCAAACTAGCTTTAGGGCCAACCAGATAACCCCTAATCAAATGCCACTTCTCAGGCAAGGCAAGTGGAGAACCATTCACAGAGTTGGAAGCGACTCCGTCTAAAATTGCTCCTGTTAGGTCTGCACCAGAAATATTAATGTTGTTCATGACAGCATTTGTAAAGTTTGCTCCACCTAAATTCGAGTTGGTGAAATTAGATCCACTCAAATTGGTGTTTGAAGTACCATTGTCGCTGACTAGTGAGCTGAAATCATTCCCCGAGAGGTTTACTCCAGTGAAATCTGAGTTAGTTATAGTCGCCCCGTTGAATTTGCTATTTGCGATTACGTATCCAACGAATGATCTCCCGCTTAAATCTGCTCCACTGAAGTCACATTCGACAAGTATTGCTGACTGATTAGGGTCACACGAATTTTCACCAGCTGACGCACTAGTTCCAGTAGAAGAGAGGAACGTAATTGCAGCCAAAGCCAGTGTGAATAGTTGCTTAAAGTTAGCTGAGTTCTTGAAGGATTTAAATTGAACTGACATTGTATTTTCCTTAGGTAGATCAACGTTGAACTATCTTTTTCAGCATAATCAGGTTTGTCCCCGAACGGTAAAAAGATTCTTGGATATGCTGGTTTTTTGACTTTTAGTTACCTAATGTTTATCTAACTGTTGTCTCCGAGGTTTCTTATCCCGTATTTCTTCTGGCCAGGAACATTGCTAAACTTATCAAGTTATCTGGAGACGTCGCATAGCCCGGTCGAGTGCGCCCGCCTGCTAAGTGGGTAGGGAGGTTAAATCTCCCTCGAGGGTTCAAATCCCTCCGTCTCCGCGCTAACAAGAGCCCGCTGGAAAAGCGGGCTCTTTCGCTTTATTTGACTTGGCGACTTTGCGCTTAGATAAGCGGCCTAAGCGACCTAGGATGTTTTAGGTGAACAATAAATTACGTATCCTGGCTTTGGCTTTGACTATTTCAGTAATCACAGCTAGCTCTGCTTTGGCTCAGCCGGTATCCGGTGTTTCCACTACTGAGTTCAATGAAGGCGCTGATAAGGCTGCTGCTTTTTATAACCCGGTAGTAGTGAACAACATAAGCCTTACTCTCCCACAGTCCTCGGTAGATGCGCTAAACAACAACCCATATACAACTGTTTATCAACCAGCCTCAGTAACCATCACCACCGCAGACGGAATAGTCACATCACTGAACAATATCGGGGTTCGGCTAAAAGGACAGGCAACTAGAACAAACCTCTACGGCAAGGCCCCGCTGAAACTTAAATTTGATGCCTTCGTCACAGATCAGAAATTTATGGGTCTGACCCGCATGACTTTGAACAGCATGGCTCAGGACCCTTCATTTGTTCACGAAGCCACCGCCTACCGGCTCTATCGAGCCATGGGAGTAATTGCTCCCAGAACNNCAAATGCTTAAGCGTTGGGTAAACCCAGTTCATCTTTATAGCTCTAACTGCTATAACGCTGATATCACTTATTACCAAAGCGGTTGCTATGACACTAACTACGGGGATACAGATAGAACCGATCTGAATGCAGCAGTTGCTGTTTCAGTCCTTGATGGTCAGGACTGGTGGACAGCTGTGAACAAAGTTGCTGACATGAATGCCGTGATAAATCTCATGGGAACCGACATTTACACAAGTAACTGGGATGGCTATACCGATGTTGTACAAAACAACTATTACATGGTCTTTGATGTTACTGGAAAGTTACGCATCATCCCTTGGGGGCAGGATGGTGCTTTCCCCCAAGATTCATCTGCTCAACTAGATTGGTTGGGACAGGGACCAGCCTTTAGAAACTGGGGTAACGGCCAAAGAAGCGTGATGCTGCGCAAATGTGTTGCCTATGATCCATGTCAGAAATTATTGGTTAGAGCTGAGGCAAGTGCCAAAGCAAAGGCCGAGCAACTTGGCATACCTGCATTTAAGAACCGTTTGGCAACTTTGCTGAACGACACCTATGTTGCCCACGAGACTAGAGCTAACGCTGATGTTAACAGTGCTCGATACTGGCAAAACTGGTTAGACCAGTTCTTCCCGATGAGAACTCAGGCTTTAACCGCTTTCCTCAGTGGTCGAGCACCAGAAGCACCAGATGTCAGTCTCAACGGCTCAGCAACTGTCGGGTCTACCCTAACCGCGGTTGGCTCAACCTGGGACTTCACTGCGCGACTTTCATACAGTTGGCTTCGTGATGGACAGGTAATTCCAAACCAAACTGCTAACACATATACTCTTACCCCACAAGATAACGCCCACCTGATTGCTGCAGTTGTGTCCGCAAATAAGGGGTCATTTCCTGCGGCTAAAACTAGCTCCCAAGCAATACTGGTTGCTGGTTACGTCTCGCCCAAAGCTACCCTTAGCGGAGATAACTTTGTCGGTGGAACTTTGAACGCTAACCCACTTACCGATACCAACATCAACGTAAGTTACCGTTGGTTTAGATCTGGAAAAGCCATAACCAACGCTCTTTCAAGTAGTTATGTAATCACCCCAGCGGACTTGCAAAAAGACATTTCGGTAACTGCAACTATTTTGCAACCCGGATATCCAAAGGCGGTGAGCACCAGCTCCAGTGTGAAGATTGTTGCTGGAAATATGCCGGTGCCGAGTATTCAAATAAATGGAACTGCAGCTGTTGGAAACGCTCTCACAGTGACAGCCAATACGACAGATCCCCTTATCAAGACTTCTTACCAGTGGACTCGTGATGGTGTTGCAATCCCTAAAGCAACAAGATCTAATTACACCTTGACCGGTTCGGATGTTGGCAGGTTATTGACCGCCCAATTGACATTGGTAAAGGTTGGTTTCAATAACATTGTCGCCTCAGCAGTTCCCGTGACGATTCGTGAAGGCACAATGACCAAGAGTCCAGATATTTTCATTTCTGGTGCAGTAAAAGTTGGTAAGTCACTCAACGCTGTTACCGGTATGTGGGATAACCAGGTGGTTCTAAAATATCAGTGGTTCAGAAATGGAACTGCTATTCAAGCTGCAACTAGCAAGTCATACAAGGTTACTCAGGATGATCTCTCGTCAGAGTTAACCCTCTCAGTCACTGCAACAAAAACTGGTTACACAGCTATTACCAAAGTTAGTCTGCCGGTTTCTGGAAACTAAATACTCAAAGCAAACCACTGAGCGAACAGCAGATAGCTAGGAATACCCAGTAATAGATTGAACGGGAAGGTAACACCGATGCTTGCCGTCATCGCTAATGAACCTTTAGCTTTTGGCAGTGCAACACTGACTACCGCAGGAGCTGCAATGTATGATGCGCTGGCGCTCAGCACTGCCAGAATTGCTGCTCCGCCAACACTTAGCCCAACTGCAGTTCCAACCAGAGCGCCGAGTGTTCCGGCTAGCAGCGGAAAGATGATAGCGAAGACAGCAATGGGCAAACCAACATGCTTGATCTCCGGCCAGTTTGTTCCTGCGATGTATCCGAGGTTCAGTAGGAACAGTGCCAGCAAACCACTTTGGGTGTCAACAAAGAATGGAACTACTTTTTGAAACCCTGATTCGCTAGTAATAAACCCAAGTGCTAGTCCTCCGGTCAGGAGCAAAACTGTCTTTCCAAACAAAACCTCTAGAGCTGTTTTTCCCCAGTTGATGTGTTCATGAGCGGTTCTCGAAGCTAAGAAAACCCCGACTACTAAACCTGGAATCTCTAGCAGGGTTAGCAGGGCCGTGGCAAAACCTTCAACTTTCATGCCTGAGTTTTCAATGTATAACAAGGCTGCCGTGAATGTAACCAAAGAAGTGGAACCGTAGTGAGCCGCAAATGCTCCGCGATCATCAATTGATAGTTTCTTGACCCACTTCAAGCAATAGAAGGCAGCCAACGGTATGGTCGCACCTAGAAATAATGTTGCCAGGGCTGCTGGCCAAAAGTCATTAAAGGTGACGCCTTTTAGAGCATGACCTCCCTTAAGTCCAATACCAAGCAACAAATACACCGAGATAAATTGATAGACAGGCTCAGGAATTCTTATGTCGCTTTTTAGTCTGGCGGCTATAAAGCCTAAGAGAAAACACAGCGCCACCACAGAGGTTAGGTTGCTTTGGGCTAGGGATAGATCTAAAGTCATGAGTTCCTTTCTGGTCTCTAGTAACTATACCAGAAATCTATTTCAGGTATTAGATTTCTGGTATAGTATTGCCATGAAAGAGAACAAATCTTGGACTTTTCTGTCCAATCATGGCCACGTCCTGGTTTACCTATCCCGAAACCCTGAAGCCAGGGTAAAAGAAATAGCGGCAGAGATAGGTATCACTGAGCGCAGTGCTCAGAGCATACTTTTGGAATTACAAGAATCTGAATACATAACTAAAACCAAGCAAGGTAGAAGAAATACTTACCGAGTTAATCCAAAAGGCAAATTCCGTCACCCTTCAGAAAAGAGTAAATCAATCGGGTTGTTGTTAGAGATCTTTAGCTAACTGCGATTTGAATTACATGGCCATCTGGATCAGTGCCATCTAGATAGCTAACTCCATTGTGTTCCATGACATCTGCTTTGAAAGTTGTTCCATGGTTATTGGCAACTTCTCTTGCACGGTCAATGCTGTCAACACTAAAAACAGGTTTGATTGGATTTAGTTCGCCATAGCTTGGTTCTGCTCGATATTCTTCCGGAAGCAGATGAAGTAATACTTCGTTTCCTAACCCACTAACACTGGCAAACTCTGCCGAAACATCTGGTGATTCAGCTTGAAATAAATCTTTATAGTATTCCACAGATTTATTTAGATCTGAAACCCAGAGAACAATTGTTGACATGATTAACACTCCACTACGTTTACTGCAAGACCTCCAAGTGAGGTCTCTTTATATTTACTAGACATATCGATACCGGTTTGACGCATAGTTTCAATTACAGTATCTAGAGATATCTTATGACTACCATCACCTAGCATTGCTAGACGAACAGCACTTACTGCTGTTCCAGCTGCAATTGCATTTCTTTCAATGCAAGGCATTTGAACAAAACCACCAACTGGATCACAGGTAAGTCCTAGGTTATGTTCCATGGCGATCTCGGCAGCATTTTCTATTTGCTGACTTGTCCCACCTAAAACGGCAGCTAAACCTGCTGCTGCCATAGAACAGGCAGAACCCACTTCACCCTGGCAACCTGCTTCAGCTCCAGAGATGGAAGCATTCCTCTTATATAGAGATCCAACCGCTGCCGCTACCAATAGGTAATCGCGCTGCACTACTTCACGACTGACACCTTTGAACTTCATGGCGTAGTAACCAACCGCTGGAATAATTCCAGCAGCACCATTGGTCGGAGCAGTGACCACTCGCATTCCGGATGCATTCTGTTCGTTCACCGCAATTGCATACGCTTGCAACCACTCGTTAGAAACCTCATTCTGATCAAACTTTGCTAGTCGTTCTGCCATATCGGCAGCTCTTCTAGTTACCTGTAAATAACCCGGTAACACACCTTTAGATTTAAGCCCCTGCTCAATGCAGTTCTCCATGGCTAGCCAAATTGCTGAAAGGCTTTGGTTTAGAAGTTCCTCGCCATGCAAACTAACTTCATTTTGATAAGCAAGTTCTGCAATAGTCAGCCCGCTCTCGTCACACATACCTAACAGGTGCTCTGCATTGATAAAAGAATGTGGAGCAGCTGGTCGAGCAGTTCTAGCTAACTGATGATCGGCTTCGACAAAGCCACCACCTACTGAGTAATAAACCTGCTCTAGCAGAACGTTTCCATCAACATCCAAAGCTCTAAACTTCATGGCATTGGAGTGTTTTTCTAATCTGATAAGCGGTTGAAAACTGAAATTACTTTCGTTGAAAGCAATTTCTTTGTCCAACACTTTCCAACTGTTGTTGAGAATTGCGGTGTCCCAGGCAGCTAGAACTTGTTCAGGATTACAGAGTTCAGGAGAGTCACCGGAGAGTCCAGCAACGATTGCATTAGTGGTTCCGTGACCTGGACCAGTAGCACCAAGAGATCCAAATAGAGTAACGGTTACGGTATGGGTGGCACCTAAGTGACCCTCAGCTCTAACCGCTTGGGCAAAAAGCAACGCTGCTCTCATCGGACCAACGGTATGGGAACTGGAAGGACCAATACCGATGGTGAATAAATCTAGCGCCGAGATGTAATCTGGCATGCCTTAAGCCTAACTACTGACCCTTAGAACAGGTGGTAGTTGCAGCGTTCGTTCCTTGAGCCCAATCTGGAAGTGGTGTCACAGTTGGGGTTGGTGTCGCCGATGGTGAAGTAGAAGGCTTAGGGGTTTTGGTCTTAGTAGGTGTTGGTGTTGGCGCAACTTCGGAACCGCTGCCCGTGTTGTTCACATTACCCAAAACCATTGGTTGATCCGCAGCCATCATGTCAAAAAGAATTTGAGCTTTTTCGTAATCTGGTTGAACTCTGTTTTCGTATTTGCCAGTCATAGCTAATGAAGGCAACTGTAAGAAAGTGATCTTCTTCATTGGAATTGCCTTTAGCGCATCAGCAACACCAACCATTACCCCTGGATCTGAAAGAGTGTCAGAAAGCTTCATGTTTCTAGCTGCAGCTTTAGCCATGCTGTATAGCGCAACTGGGTTATTCAAAATGTCTTTGCTCTTAAGTTTTCTAACCAAAGCAGTGAGATAAACCTGCTGGTTAGAAATGCGGGAAAGGTCTGAGCCATCACCAACACCATGTCTGGTTCTCAAGAATTGCAAAGCCTGCAAACCTTGCAGGTTATGCATACCAGCTTTGAGATATGTCTTGGTGTATGGGTCGTTGATGTCTTTAGCAACACAAACTTCAACACCACCAACAGCGTTGGAAAGTTCGATAACACCGTTGAAATCAATCATGGCTAGATACGGAATCTTCAAACCAGTTAGCTGTTCAACAGTTAGCAGTGTGCAACCAGGACCGCCATTAGCAATCGTTGCGTTTATTTGACCTAGTGACTGTGGAAGATAACCTGGTCCACCAGTAGTGCTAGGACAGGCCGGCCATGGCACCATTAGATCTCTTGGGAAAGAAATACCGACTGCATTTTTACGGTCTGCAGAAATGTGTAGCAAGATAATTACATCGGCAAGGTTTGAGACTTCAGTCCCGAAAACTCCGTTGCCGGTTCCTTCACGGGTATCAGATCCAACTAATAAAAGATTTAGCGGGCCATTCAAAGGTGGAATCTCAACAGCCTTGCCATCTAGACCAACCACGTGAATTTGATGACGTGAAAGTTCTGTAGTTAGTTGGTAAGCAGAAATACCCAAAACTGTGAGTGTTGAAACTAAAACAACAACTAACCCTTTACCGAAAATGCCAAGAATTGCTCTCAATCTTCCATTCCCCCGCACGTCCCCGTGGCGAGCAATGGCTCGCTCTGGACGCTTCTTCTTAGACTGTTCAGTCAATTCGGTAAATCCTTCCGGTTAACTTCACGTCTTGATTCAAACTGGCGGAGGCCGTGGGATTCGAACCCACGGAAGCTTTCACTTCACTGGTTTTCAAGACCAGCTCCATCGGCCGCTCGGACAGACCTCCGTGGATAAGTCTAACCAATTCGTTACTGTTCTAAAAATACAGGTGGAAACTGTGATTGGGCTGGGAGTCTAGTTTTGCCCGTAAATAATGCCCTCAAGGCCAGAAAGCACTGTTGCTACCCCATCTTCTTCAACACTGGCGGTAACAATGCTGGCTGCAGCCCTTACTTCGTCAGGCCCCTGACCCATAGCAAAAGAGATTCCGCCACCTGCATTAGCCCACTCAAACATGTTGATGTCATTGCGTCCATCACCGATAGCTATTACTCGGTTGGTAGGGATATTCAATGCTTTTCTTCGTTGCTCGAGAGCGCTTGATTTAGTGACACCCATCGGAGCGATGTCTAACCAAGCGGTATAACCAATTGCATATGAAACTGAATGTAATCCAACCTGCTCAACTATGTTGAGGAACTCATTCACATCTTGCTCTGGAGATAACACAACTACTCGGCTAACTTCACCCTGCATGAGTTGCTCTAGTGGAGTCTCAACGTTTTTGGCACCTAGCGCATAGGTAGGAAAGGGTTTATGAAATCTGTATGTTCCATCAATGTCTTCAACTGCGAAGTGAGCTTGTGGAAGTTTTTCAATTAGCTTGCTCAAAACCGGTGTTGGATCAAAACCAATTACTTCACGAACGTGATAGCCGGTAGCTGTTTCTGGATCAACTTCGATGGTTACCGCGCCATTGGAACAAACCACATGGCCAGAGGTAATTCCAACATCTCTAACTACTGGAATGGCATTTGCTGCAGCTCTGCCAGTGGCAACAACTACGTGGTGACCAAGATCAACTACGCGTTGAACTTCTCTGATGACATTTGGTGATAGGTAACCATCATCGTGAACTAGGGTCCCATCGATGTCGATGGCAATCAG
>DDPP01000064.1:18975-19664 GCA_002342255.1 Micrococcales bacterium UBA2465 | reverse complement strand
GCAAAAAAAGAGAAAGTTGAACGTGATCCCAGGGGTCCATTTAAAGAGACCCGTTTAAAGATCCGCGCAGCAAAAAAGAAAAATGCTTTTGTTGCTCTTGCAGTTGACACACTAACCATCTTAGTTTCGGCCCTAATAATCTCTTTTGTTATCAAGACTTTCTTTTTACGCTCTTTCTACATTCCATCCGGTTCGATGTTTGATACCTTGCAGATAAACGACCGAATCATAGTAAATGAATTAGTACCTAATGTAATTCCGTTGCAACGCGGTGATGTTGTTGTTTTCAANNGATCCAGGTGGCTGGTTAGGCGAACCTGCTCCGAAAGATCCAGGCCACCCACTGCAACAGGTCGGTGACTGGTTATTGTCAGTGACAGGTTTGAGTTCTCCAGATAACGATCAGCACTTGGTAAAGCGTGTCATTGGTGTTGGCGGTGATCATGTGGTTTGCTGCGATGCGAACAACCGCATCACTATCAATGGTCAAGAAATAATTGAGCCATATTTGGCTAAAGACGCCAACCCGTCAAATACAGAGTTCGATGTAATTGTCCCTAAGGATTCTTACTGGGTGATGGGAGATAACCGAGGCAACTCTGAGGACTCTAGGTATCACCCGAATGTTCCTGGTAAAGGGTTCGTGGCTAAAAAGTATGTAGTCGGTAGAGCATTTGTAATCTCTTGGC
>DDPP01000064.1:4129-18946 GCA_002342255.1 Micrococcales bacterium UBA2465 | reverse complement strand
AAACGTCCCAGCTCCCAAGCCTTGATTTCGAACGCACCTTTCTGAGTAGAGGTGTTCGTTACATTATTGGCATGGATGAGGTCGGTCGCGGTTGCATTGCTGGCGATGTTGCAGTTGGTGCAGCTTTGATTGATTTGGCAAGTCCTGTAAATTGGCCGACAAACCTAAAGGACAGTAAGCTGCTCTCCGAAAAAGCTCGAGAGGCGATCTATCCAGATGTTTTGGAATACGTTCAAGATTTTGCCGTGGGTTTTGGGACAGTTACCGAAATCGAGCAAAAGGGCATCATGTCGGCATTGACCTCGGCGGCGGTGAGGGCTTTGGAGAAACTCATGGCTAAACCAGAAACGTTGGCAATACTTAGAGACAGCCAAGTGCAAATCATCCTAGATGGAAACTTAGATTACCTGGGGGCTAAATCCTTTGGTTTTCCCGTGGTGACAAAAGTAAAAGCAGACCAGAGCTGTGTGTCGGTGGCGGCAGCCTCAATCCTGGCTAAAGTGACCAGGGATCGAATTATGGTGGATCTTCATGAGCAGTATCCAGATTTTGACCTAGCCAACAATAAAGGCTATGCCTCGGCTAAACACCGAGATTCACTCAGGAAACTGGGGGCTTCACCTGTCCACCGGATAAGTTGGCTAACCAAGATTATGAAAGAGTAGACTAACTTCACCTATGGATGAGAACGAATTCGAAGACTACGACCGCGAAGCGGAACTTGCCCTTTTTCGCGAGTATCGCTCAGTAGTAGATACCTTCCGCTTTGTAATTGAAACAGAACGACGCTTGTATTTAGCCAATGAAGTTGAATTCAAGAGAATCGACACTGAAACCGATTTTTATTTTGAACTAAACCTGACCGATGTGTGGGTTTGGGATATCTATCGCACCGACAGGTTCGTCAAAAACGTTCGCGTGTTGACTTTCAAGGATGTAAATATCGAAGAACTGACTGGTAAAGCTTTTGATATTCCTAAAGAGCTCAGCATCGGTGACAAAGAATAGTTTTCAACAGACTTCAAATATCCTCTAGATTTTCTTTCGACTTTAGCCATACTCTCTGGCATGCGAGAAAGTTATGCAACCTGGTCTTTGCTAATAGAACCAGGAGATCAAATTGCTGGGTATCTACGTAAACAGCTGGGGGTAGAGAAGTCTTTGGAAATTCTCCGGCAAAGAATTTCTGCTCGAGAGTTGGCAGTAGAACTGCCAGAGGATAACTTCCTCCCGCCTAAACATCTTGAAACTTTGCAGGAGTCTTTGGAATGCTACTGGCGAAGACTGGACACGGTGAACCTTGATAAATCGCTTTCCTTGCTGTCTCAGCAAGGTGGGTTTTTACTTACTCCTGAAAGCGAATGCTGGCCGAAAGCTCTAGCAGATTTGAGTAATGCAGAGCCACCAGCACTTTGGATTATCGGTGAACCCAAAACTTTTTGTCACAGTCCTTCGCTTGCCGTAGTGGGTTCAAGAATTGCAAGTGACTATGGTTTAGGAATAACCAGAGATTTAGTTCGGTATTCAGTTTCGAAACAATGGTCCATAATCTCCGGTGGAGCACTTGGCATTGATGCCATGGCGCATCTGACTGCCATCGATAGCAAAGGTAAGACCATAGCATTCATGGCAGGTGGTTTAGATCGCCTCTATCCGAAACAAAACTTGGAGTTATTTGAGCTAATTCAACAAAACGGAGCGTTAGTTTCTGAGATGGCTCCAGGAGTTGCCCCTTCCCGTTGGCGTTTCCTGCAGAGGAATCGTTTGATAGCCGCCTTAGGAAAAGCCACGGTTGTTGTTGAAGCCAGCTTTAGATCTGGTTCAATCAATACTGCCGGGCACGCTAACGAATTGGCGAGACCGGTTGGCGCTATTCCGGGTCGAATAGATTCTGTTCGAAGTGCTGGTTGTCATCGCCTGATTAGAGAGGGTAGAGCGGAACTAATTTCCACTCCACAACAACTCTCAGAGCTCATGGGGTTTGTTGAGCCCGAACCTGAGCAATTGTTTAGGCTAACCGCCAACCAAACTCGAACACTCGATGCTGTTGGGAATACACCCGTGTCAATTGCAGAGATTGCCACCAGTGCTGGTCTAACCATCTTTGAAGCCAACCAGGCAACCAGTGAACTTCAGGCTCAAAAACTTTTGGTTCGAAATTCTTTTGGATGGTATAAACCCTGATTAGCCTTGATACATGGAATCAACACTCAGACCGATCGCGCTGGAATTCGCGGACAGTCTGAAAACGCTGAATGGTTACTCGGTAAACACCGTAAAGAGCTATCTGGTTGATGTTCTTGACCTAATTGCTTTTTTGGAAACACAAAAAGTTTTAGACATCAGCGAACTAGATCTTTCATTACTTCGGCAATGGCTTTGGGAAGTTAGTCAACGTAATGCTGCCAACAGCACTTTGGCTAGAAAAAGCGCGGCCATTAGATCCTTTACTGCTTGGTGCTTAGACCGAGGCTACCTGCAAACAGATCCAGGTCAGAGACTCAAGTCCGCTAAAGCGCAGAGACATTTACCCAAAGTAGTTGCTAAGGATTCTCTAGACGAAATTTTCGATCATCTGCGGATTCTCGCTGAGACCTCAGACCCATCGGCGACAAGAGATCGTGCTATTTTCGAATTGCTTTACGCTACCGGTTGCCGGGTTAGTGAGATCTGTGGTCTTGATGTTCTATCTGTTGACCTCGGTAGGAATGTTCTGCGGGTTATGGGTAAAGGTTCAAAAGAACGAGTTGTTCCTTTTGGTCTTCCAGCCAGAGATGCCCTGGATGCCTATATAACGATTAGAGAGAAACTTACTCCAGTCGCTGGTGAAACTGCTTTGTTTCTAAATTCTAAAGGAAAACGTTTAGGAGTCAGAGCTGTCTACCAACTTGTTGCATCGCTGTTGGCTGATACTCCATCTGGAGCTGCAGGACCACACACTCTTAGACACACTGCTGCAACGCATTTGCTAGATGGTGGAGCAGACCTCAGAGCAGTTCAAGAATTGTTGGGCCATGCCAGTTTAGGAACCACTCAGATATATACCCACGTTTCAGTAGAGCGACTTCGAGAAGGATATAAGAACGCCCACCCCAGAGCTTAGGGAAGCAATCTTGACGGGGTTAGACCACCTAAATAAAGTTCTGGGCTTAGATACCCGTTTGGAGTTTTTAGCCCAAAGTGAATACAACCTAGACAGTGCCATTTGTATTCAGGATCGGGTTCGCAGAAGTTTCCAATTACATCACCGGCACCAACTGGGCTGTTTTCTTGCAGAGTTCCACAGACTGGTTCCAGGGTTATTTCTCGATCCGAGAACTTAATAGTCACCAAATCTCGATATCCAACTTTTCCGGTAAAACCGATAAAACCTGAAACTGGTGCCAAAATCTCTTCGTTTGGTATCGCATCCAGGTCAATTCCTCGATGACCTGGGGAATATTTGGTAGCCGGAGCTAAATAATGTTCAACAATCTCTCGGCTAGCCACTGGGTAAACGAATTGAGGGGCTTCGACCTTTCCAACTTGGCTGAAAATAAGGCAAATTACAGCAATTTGATGAACCATTCAAAGATTTTCCTAGAGTTTTGAACTTGTTCAATTGTTCAAAGGTAGAGGGGTGGAAAGCCTAGAAGAGCGCTGGTATGCTTGTGGAAGCGGAAAGTTCCGTTGAAATCCCAAGGTTTTTACCCTAGGTTTTCGCGTGCTTTTCGACTTCGCGTGTCGAACAACATTTGCTAAGTCAGTCCCAACTTGTTGGGTTTTATCTAATGCGACACCAGGGGTTTGAACAACCGTTCATTCCATCAACTGACCGGCGCATCACTGCGCCAAAAAGGAGATACTGCCATGGCAGTAGTAACAGTTCGCCAGCTGCTAGACAGCGGCGTTCACTTTGGACACCAGACCAGACGCTGGAACCCAAAGATGAAAAGATACATTCTGACCGATCGTTCAGGTATCTACATCATTGACTTACAAAAGTCACTAACTCATATCGACAAAGCCTATGAGTTCACCCGCGACCTAGTTGCCAACGGTGGAACCATCATGTTCGTTGGAACCAAGAAGCAGGCTCAGGAAGCTATCGCTACTGAAGCACAGCGCGTTGGTATGCCTTTCATCAATGAGCGTTGGTTGGGTGGTTTGTTGACTAACTTCCAAACCGTTTCAAAGCGTCTTGCACGTTTGAAGGAACTGGAAGTGATGGACTTCAGCGACACCAAGAAGTCTGGCTATACCAAGAAGGAACTTTTGATTCTTTCTCGTGAGAAGACCAAGCTTGAGAAAACTCTCGGTGGTGTTCGTAACATGACCAAGACCCCATCAGCTATCTGGGTTGTTGACACTATCAAGGAACACCTGGCTATCACTGAAGCTAAGAAGCTTGGTATTCCAGTTATCGGAATTCTAGACACCAACTGTGATCCAGATGAAGTTACCATCGGTATCCCAGGTAACGACGATGCAATTCGTTCAGTTCACCTTTTGACCCGCGTTATTGCTGATGCGGTTGCTGAAGGTTTGAAGAAGAAGCACTCAAAGCCTGAAGAAGTTCAGCCTCTAGCTGACTGGGAGCAGGAGCTTCTTGACTCAGCTAAGGCTCAGGCAGCAACTGTTGCAACTGAAGAAGTTGCTGTTGACCCAGTTCTAGCTGAAGAAGTAAAGACTGAAGAGACCACAAAGGAAGCAGAGTAAATATGGCTAACTACACAGCAGGAGATGTAAAAACTCTTCGCGAGCGCTCCGGTGCCGGAATGATGGATTGCAAGGCAGCTCTTGATGAGGCTGATGGCAATCTAGATAAGGCGATGGAAGTCCTAAGGCTCAAGGGTCTAAAGGGTGTGACCAAGCGCGAAGGTAGAACAACTTCAAACGGTATCGTCATTGCTCGAGTGCACGCCGGCAAGGGTTACCTAGTCGAGTTGGCTTGTGAAACTGACTTCGTAGCTAAGGCTGAGAAGTTTGTTGCTCTTGGTGATCTAATTGCTGATGCAATTGCTGCTGCCGGTGCTGAGACTGTTGAAGCTGGTCTAGCTGCATCTGTTTCAGGTAAGACTGTTGGCGATGCAATCACTGACGAAGCTGCAATCATGGGCGAGAAGGTTGAACTTCGTAAAGTCCACGTAGTTTCAGATGACAACATCGATGCTTACCTACACCGCACATCAAAGGACCTACCTCCACAGGTTGGTGTTTTGCTAGCGTTCAAGGGGTCAGACGTTGAGACAGCTCATGATGTTGCAGTTCACATCGCAGCATTCAGCCCAACTTACCTAACTTCAGCAGATGTTCCTCAGGACATCGTTGACACCGAGCGTCGCATTGCAACAGAGACTGCTCGTAACGAAGGTAAGCCAGAAGCAGCACTAGAGAAGATCGTTGAAGGTCGCGTAAAGGGATTCTTCAAGGAAAACTGCCTACTGGAGCAGGACTTCGCTAAGGACAACAAGCTAAGCGTTGCTAAGGTCCTAGAGCAGCACGGCCTAACCGTGTCTTCATTCGTGAGACTACGCGTTGGTGCATAACTAAAAGCTTTAAAGTGAATTGGCTCGGTCGAAAGACCGAGCCTTTTTACTTACCGAGCCTAAACTAGGAGAGAACCAAAGTCTTTGAGAGGGATAGCCATGCCATCAACCCCACGTCGTGTCTTACTGAAACTATCTGGTGAAGCTTTTGGTGGTGGCAATCTAGGTGTCAACC
The DNA here is from genome assembly GCA_002342255.1 of Micrococcales bacterium UBA2465. Lineage (GTDB taxonomy): Bacteria > Actinomycetota > Actinomycetes > Actinomycetales > Microbacteriaceae > Rhodoluna. Next base: position 13,243 of record DDPP01000064.1, on the reverse strand, counting down.
CGGACATCGTTTCAGGTATTGCTAAAGAGATCGCAGAAGCAGCCAAGAAGGTTGAAATTGCTGTAGTGGTCGGTGGCGGTAACTTCTTTAGAGGTGCAGAACTCTCACAGCGAGGTATGGATCGTGCACGTGCTGACTACATGGGTATGTTGGGTACCGTCATGAACGCTCTAGCTCTTCAAGACTTCCTAGAACAAGCAGGTTGTGACACTCGTGTTCAGTCAGCAATCTCAATGGCACAGGTTACCGAGCCATACATTCCTCTTCGTGCCATCAGACACATGCAAAAGGGTCGAGTAGTAATTTTTGGTGCTGGTGCAGGTCTTCCTTATTTTTCAACTGACACTGTTGCTGCTCAAAGAGCACTTGAGATTCACGCTGAAGAAGTTCTGGTTGCAAAAAACGGTGTTGACGGAGTTTACTCAGCAGATCCGAAGAAGGATCCAAAGGCTAAGAAGCTTGAAGCTTTGACCTACCAGGAAGCTCTTGTGCAGGGTCTAAAGGTTGTTGACTCAACTGCGTTTAGCCTTTGCATGGACAACAACATTCCGATGGTGGTTTTCGGTATGCAGCCTGAGGGTAACATCACCAAGGCCCTACTGGGTAAGAAGCTTGGAACTCGCGTAAGCTCGTAAGTTTTTAGAACAAGGAGAAGGAAATGATTTCAGATATTCTGGCAACAGCTGGAGACAAGATGAACAAGGCTGTTGAGTCAGCTAAGGAAGACTTTGCCACGATTAGATCAGGTAGAGCTAACCCTGCAATGTTCCAGAGACTAATGATCGATTACTACGGCACACCAACTGCTCTTTCATCCCTTGGTGCTATTGCTAACCCTGAGGCTAGAACAATCGTTGTGACTCCTTACGACAAGGGTGCACTTGCTGCAATTGAAAAGGCAATTAGAGATATGCCTAACCTTGGTGCTAACCCCACTAACGATGGAAACCTAGTTCGTGTCAGCCTTCCAGAGCTAACTGAAGAGCGTCGCAAAGATTACGTGAAGATCGTAAAGACTAAAGCTGAAGATCACAGAGTCGCAGTTAGAAACATTAGACGCAAGGCTAAGGACGATCTTGATGCTCTCAAGAAAGACGGCCTTGCTGGTGATGATGATCTAGCTCGTGCTGAAAAAGAACTTGAAGCTGTTACTAAATCTCACGTTGACGCTATTGATGAAGCTCTAAAGCGTAAAGAGACTGAACTCCTAGAGGTTTAGTTTGACTACCGCTGAAACCAAAACCTCCAGGAGTCTCTCCCAATCTGTAATCTTTGGGTTGATTCTTGGCTTTACGTTTCTGGGTTCAGTGCTCTTTATCAAAGAACTGTTTGTTGCTCTAATCGCTCTTGCCTGTGCTGCTGGAGCATGGGAGCTCTCAACCGCACTAAGACAAAAGAACTGGTACGTCCCTCGAATCCCGGTAACTGTTGGATCGGCACTAGTGATGCCACTTGCATACATCGGTGGAGAACTCTGGCAGTGGCTAGGAGTGCTAGCTATTGTTGCTGCACTGATGCTCTGGCGTGGAGTTCAACTAGTTCTCAGCCACGCATCTTTCAAGAGATCTTTTTCTGAAATCATTCGAGACTTCAGTGCTGCAGCTTTTGTGGTCATCTACCTTCCACTGACCATGAGCTTCGCTGCTCTGTTGATTCGTGAGCCAGCTCACGATGAGGTCGTTGACGGTAAGTTTTGGATCATCACAGTCGTGGTCAGCGTGATCCTTATTGACAGCAGTGCTTACCTGTTTGGTAGAAAGCTGGGTAAGCACCCAATGCTTCCTAAGGTCAGCCCTAAGAAGTCTTGGGAAGGCTTTGGAGTTTCAGTGTTGTTTGCCTTGGCATCTGCGATTGGTTTAACAGTTTGGTTACTTGAACTACCTTGGTGGTTTGGTGCTCTAATTGCAGGAGTGGTTCTGCTCTCTGCTGTTCTAGGCGATTTTGCTGAATCGCTAATCAAGCGTGACCTAGGGGTCAAGGACATGTCTTCTTGGATTCCAGGTCACGGTGGAGTGATGGACCGATTGGATTCGATGCTGCCAGCATGCCTGGCCGGTTACCTGCTCATGGTTTTCGCTGTTAGATTTATTTAGTTATGACTGAGAAATTCCCTCGAGCTAAAAAGCTCGGCTATGCAATTGATGAGGTAAATGTTTTTTTGGATAAGGCTCGTGTCCAATATCTGAATCCTGAACAGCTAATAATTGACACCCAGACTCTTCGGGCAACAAGATTCAAACTGGTCAAGCATGGTTACTCTATTTCTGCTGTTGATGCGGCCTTGGAGAAATTGGAAGATGTCTTTGCCAGTCGTGAACTCGAAGCCAAACTTCGAGAACTAGGGTTCAATGAATTCCTGGCTGAATTAAACCAAATTAAGCAACTAATCGATTCACGACTAGCTAGGCCTAAGCACAAGCGCTTTGCCCGAAGAGGCTGGCCGTTTCGCGGTTATGACCGAAAACAGGTAGATGCCTTATGTTCTCGAGTTGCAACACACGTGAAAGCCGAGGCTGAGCTAACTGTTCGGGATGTCAGAATTGAAGTATTCAAGTCCAAAAGAGGTGGCTATGCAGAACACCAGGTCGATGCGTTCATGGACAAAGTGGTTGAACTTCTCCAGCGCCAGAAGATCTTTAACGGCTAGCCTTCTAGCGCTAAGCCTTGCTGTTTCACCTCTGCTAACAGACACTGTTAGCGCAGCTCAACCTAAAGCAACAAGCATTTTGGCAAAACTTGCCATCAAAGGTAGAGCTCCTAAGACCGGCTATGACCGTGCTCTGTTTTCCGATGGTTGGGGTCAAATCGGTAATTGTGACACCAGGAATTACATTCTGGCTAGAGATCTTAAATCTATTACTTGGCGATCTTCACCAGCTTGCACTGTTGCCACCGGGGTCTTGCACGATCCATACACCGGGGCCACCATCAATTTCGTAAGAGGCGTTGGCACTTCTAATGCTGTTCAGATTGACCACGTGGTTGCGGTTAGTGATGCTTGGCAAAAAGGAGCGCAAAAATTGAGTTCCAGCCAGCGTTACAACTTCTATAACGATCCGCTAAATCTGCTAGCGGTGGATGGACCGACCAATGGTCAAAAAAGTGACAGTGACGCAGCAAGTTGGCTACCACCCAGAAAGAGTTTTAGGTGCCCTTATGTGGCCAGGCAGATAGCTGTCAAGTATAAATACAGACTTTGGGTTACCCAGGCCGAGCATGATGCCATGGCTAGCGTGCTCAGTTCATGTCCAGCCCAGCTCTCCCCAGCGGGCTAAAAAGGGCCAGTTCGGCTAAACTTGACCTTAGATTTGAGGTGGTAAGGCGTGGGCAGATACGAGTTAATTAGGCCTACCCTGCGCCAACGAGTAACCACTAGGCTTTTTGGCAGTAAAACATCTGAGAATGAAAGAGATGTATTGCTCAGACGGAAGATCCAAAGGGCGGTCTTGACCGGGCTAGGTTTTTTATTTGCCGGTGCCTACCTCATGGTTACCGTGGTCGACCCTTCAGGCGGCTCTTTATCCAGCGCATATGCCTATGGTTTTGACTCCTCTGATGATGAGCAGACCTATGGTCTAGCTTCCACTCAAAAAATAAGCTTCTCCAGAGATGGCTGGAAAATCGTGACCGGAGATGAGGCTGCCGCTTTGTATGTTGCCGATGCGGCAACTCCAGAAACTGGAACCATCAAAGACTTCGCCTATTCTCTGGTTTTGGCTAACAATTGGGGAAGAGATCAGTATTCCTGCTTGGTAGCACTTTGGCAACGAGAGTCCAACTGGCGTTGGAATGCCTATAACAAGAATTCTGGTGCATATGGCATTCCCCAGGCTTTGCCTGGCATAAAAATGGCAGAGATCGATACCGACTGGCAAACCAACCCTCAAACTCAAATTCGCTGGGGAATCAAATACATCAAGAATCGCTATGGAGCGCCTTGTGGTGCCATGGCTCACTCCAATAAGTTTCGGTGGTACTGATGCCTAGAAATAACCGGCCAAGAGGATCTAGAAGACCTGATGATGATGACGAGCCCATGGACATCGCTCGACTAAGAGATGGCATCGCTAAAACAGTTATTAAAAACGGTATTGAATTTACTGTTCAAACAACATCTGGACGCAAAGCAGAAGACGGGAAACGCTGGACTTGCCCAAACTGTGGAATCGTCTTTGGTCCTGGCATATCCCACGTAGTTGTTTGGGAAACGGATTTAGGACCGCAGAACCGCAGACACTTCCATAACCACTGCTGGAAAACCTTTCAGGGCAGGCTCCATTGAGTCAAATCGAAATTAGATCTTCGGTTGAGTTACCATCTCGTCGGGAACCAGTAACTCTCATAACCGAAGACGGTCTTAACCTAGTGGCTGAACTGGCTTTGCCCGAAACTGTTGCACCGACAGCGACACTGGTGATGCTGCATCCACTACCAACTGCAGGTGGTTTCATGGATTCACATATATACCGCAAAGCTGCCAACCGTCTTCCAGCACTTGCCGATCTTGCAGTATTCCGTTTCAACACCCGCGGAACTGAATCCCCACAGGGTAAAAGTGAAGGAACATTCGATGGTGGGGTAGCTGAACGTCTTGATGTAATTTCAGCGGTCAATTATGTTCACTCCAGAAACTTGCCAAACGTTTATTTGGTTGGATGGTCCTTTGGAACCGAACTGGCTCTGAAGTATGGCCCAGACCTAGATGTTTTGGGGGCGATATTGTTATCACCTCCTCTGCATCGCACCACCAACGCGGAATTACTTCGATGGAATCTGGTTGAGAAAAAACTTGTCGCTCTTATTCCAGAACATGACGACTATCTAAAGCCAGCAGAAGCAGCCCAAAAGTTTATTCAGTTAGACAGCATTGAACTGATCAATGTTGATCAGGCGAAACATCTCTGGGTAGGTGAAAGCGCTACTAAGCGGGTCTTGGACGAAATCGTCAAGGTTGTAAATCCTGGTAAATATCCATTACCGGAATACTTCTAACTACTTGTTGTTTTGCTGCGGTATCCAAACTTCTTTGATAATCAGCAATAGAGTTGCCGAGACCGGAATAGCTAGCAGTGCTCCAAGCACACCTAACAGAGCACCGCCGGTAAGCGCGGAAACCACAATTAGAGCAGCTGGAACGTTAACCGCACGCTTCATAATTCTTGGTCCAATTACGTAGGCTTCCACCTGCATGTAACAAATCAGGGCAATTGCTATAGCCAGGGTGGTTCCAGGTGGCATGGTGGCTGCCGAAACAGCAATCACAATGAATCCGCCGCTCATCGAGCCGATTATTGGAATCAGGACGAATAAGAAGTCTATGAAAGCCAAGACCACCGCATAAGGAAGTCCAGAAATGAGCAACACGATGAACACGAAGGAGGCATTGATTGATGCGACAACCACCTGGCCCATCACATAGCGACCCACCGACGAGATTACCTGATCGACAATTTCAGTTGCCTTGTCCCGCTGGCTCTTAGCCACTAAATTGATGGAGACCGCTTTGATTGAGTGCAGTGAAGCCATGAAATACAAAGTTAGGATGCATACCGTTAGGAATGCAATCACCCCGTTGAAGAGAGTGATTCCAACTTGAACAACTCCACCTAAAAGGTTTGGCCAGTTTTTACTGTCAACTAAGAAAGCCCCTGAATTATTAAGTGCCTCGCTAATTGCGCCACCAAATCGGAGGTCAAGTGAGTGAATCAGCGGTAACTGAATAAATGATTGTAATAAAGTTGGGAGCTGATTGATAAATGCACCAGCCTGCGAAATCAGCGGTGGAAGAATCAAAAGGAAAACTATTGAAACAAGACCGATAAGGCCGAGGGCAACGATGCTTATTGCGTAGCCGCGTTTCTTGACCCGCTTTTGCAATAACTGAATTAGCGGCTCTAAACCTAATGCGATAAACAGTGCTGTGATTATTGAGGTAACAATGCTAGCCACCGAAGTCAGCGCGTTAGCAAGCGCTAAGGCCGTCAGTGCACCAAGACCAAGCAGCAAACCAACTTGGTAGGGATGTGAAATTTTGATGTTGTTTGGCTGCGACATGTAACTCCTAAATCGGACTAGACATCCTTGGTGATTTGGTCAATTACTTTTTTCAGGTTAGCAAGATAAACCAAAATGCTATCGCGTTCCTGTGACAACCTTCGTTCGGCAACCTCTAGTTGCTCCAATCTTTTAGCTACTTTGGCTTTAGCGTTGGCCAAAATAGATCTGGCTTCGATTTCAGCAGCACTGATTATCTGCTCCGCTTTCGCTTTAGCTTCCTCAGTGGACTTTTTATTTATCGATCTGGCAGCAGTCTCTAGTGTTTCCGATTCCAGCCTTGCCGCTGCCACCCTTCCCAAAGCGTTAGAGATTTGCGAGTTAGCGTCATCAAGGTATCTTTGAGTGCTAGCAACAGCTTCCTGATACTTCCTTTGGTATTCCGCTTCGGCTTCAGCCCTTCTTGCGCTCAACTCTAAATTCAAATCGATTCTGGCTTGCTCGCTCAACACTGCATCGACCAAAGTCTGCTGGATGGGTGAGAGCAGAGCTCGTTGCATAATGAGTTTACGCTCGGCAAGTTGGCGATCATTTTCTGCAAGTTTTAGTTCAGTTTCACGCTTGGCTGTGGCCCTAACTTTTGCAACCTCTGTGGCCACAGCACCACGAATGCTGGCAGCCTCACGGATAGCCTCCGATACTAATCCCTCTCCGTCGCGCCTGGCATTAGCCATAGCTTCGTCGTAGTCAGCTTGAGCGGCGTTGATAATTCGGTCTGCTCTGCGATTGGCCTCAGCGACAAGCTCATCGTGGTAATCCTGACCATCAGTCTTACGTTGTTCTGCGTCAGCCGTAGCTGAGGCCAAAAGCGCAGCCCGTTCGGCTTCAGCATCGGCAACCAACTTTAGAGCAAGTTCTTCGGCTGAGGCTAGTATTTGAGCTGCTTTGGCACCGACACTGGCGTAACTTGGATTTTCATCCTCTGAAATCCTGGATTCCAGGTAAGTAATTCGAGCTTGAGCTTCCCGCAGTTCCGCAACCAATTGGCTATTCATAGTGGTCAAATTAAGGATTTCTTTTCGAAAATCCCTGATTGCATCGTCTACTAGCGGGCGTTCATAGCCCCGCATCACCACTGGAAATTCAGTCTCTTCGGCTGCCAAGGTGCTCTCCTTAGGGGCTTCGGTAGAATAGACAGGTTATCTAATACCCCCCAAGTTTAGCCTGAAAGGAGCAACATGAGGTTTGTCATAGCCACCCTGCTGTTGACCCTTTCGGCGATTAGCGTGCTCACCGGAATCCTGATCAAGGGCCCGTTTGATGCCGCCAACTACCACAAGGTCGAATTCAAAGACTCATCAGACTACTCGTATGCAATCATCCCGCATGATACCCTCACTGCCTATCCAGGTGAAGTAAAGATTCAGGCCAGTGGAACTAATCAAATTTTCTATGCTGATGCCAGAGAGCAGGATATACAAGATTGGGTGGGAGATTCTAACTTTGTTCGCCTAAATTTGACGCCAGGCAGCAAAAAGCCTGACCTAACCGTCATAAACGGTTTTGGGGGTAACGCCAGTCCTGAAGGCAGCGACATGTGGCGCACCTCGTTTAAGGTAAAGACCAAGCTTGAAGCACCCGTTGCCATGTATGACGACACCGCGGTTTTGCTAGCCAGCAATGGTTTTGGCAGAGCTCCCAGCAACATCAAACTTAGCTGGCAGGTGGCTAACCTAATTGACTGGCCGACAATATTGATTTACAGCGGACTGGTGCTTTTGGCCCTGGCAATAATCATGAACATTCTTGCTTTTAGGCACATTCGTAAGCTTCGAGGCCCAAGAAGAAGAATTCCCAAAGCTCCTAAGGCTCCGCAGTATCGTAAACGCATTCGATCTGAACTGCCAAAGCGTGGTCGTAGAAGGGCCACTAAGAAGTTGGCTGTGATACCTGCAGGCCTAGTCACTCTGTCCCTCCTGACCAGCTGCACTCCTAGCGGTAACTCTGCCCAGGCGAAATCTTTGGAAAAAGTTGATGTTGTGGTCACCGCTGCCCAGTTGCAAAGAATAGTTAGGGATGTAGCTGGCACCGTAAATGCTGCCGATAAAACTAAAGATGAGCAAGAACTTCTGACCAGAGCAGCTGGTTCTGTCTATGAAACTAGAAAAGTTCATTACTTTTTACAACACAAGAGTAAAAAGATTGCTGCACTGCCAGAAATAATTGCTAATCCGATAACCATCGCCCTGCCTATGTCAATGCCAGATGCCAGCTTGGGCTGGCAACCGAGGACACTTATGGTGACCACCAAGAGTGATGATGCTAAACGGGCACCGCAGATGCTAATCCTGCAGCAAGCAACGCCGAGAGATAATTACAAGCTCTGGTATCTAATTGATTTGATTGACGATGTTCCACCGGTTGCCGGCCAAGATGTTGGTGCGATTAGCTTTGATGCAAATGACACTTATTTAGCCACTAAATTAACAAGCCTTCCTTTCAAATACGGAGACCTTTTGAATAGGGGTGAAACCAGCAGGTTCTTCCCTGAATTTGATTTGACTGCTGATCGCTTCTACGCTGAAATTTCTCAAACTCAAGCCGATCAAAAAGAAACTTTGAAAAAGGCAAAGGTAGCTATTAGGTTCGTCCACAGCCTTGGCAACCCAAACATCATCGGAATGCTCACCAAGCCTTCAGATACTGGTGAAGCCGGCGGCTTGGTAGCCTTGTCTATCCTGGACACCTTAGTCATCAAGCCTCAAGTGCGAGGTTCTGCAGTATCAGTTACCAAGCTGGAGCAGAAGCTTTTGCTGGATGCACCTGGTTCATCTACTGGTTTGACTATTGTTTATGAGAACCAGATGCTTTTCTTTGTGCCAACATCTGGCTCTAAGCAGAAGATTAGATTAGTTGGTGCTACCCAAGGTTTGCTGAGTGTAAAGAGGTTGAATTGAGTGACTTTCAATCTTCCCTGAGGGGTGCGGTTGACCTATCTTCCTTAGCTAACAAAGTGGTCAAAGACAAGCTAGGCAATTCCGAACCAGCAAAGAGCTTTGTAGTTCCAGCCCTGTCAGTCGAACTTAGCGAAGCCATTGTTCGCTCGGTGATTCAGATTTC
>DDPP01000064.1:647-4091 GCA_002342255.1 Micrococcales bacterium UBA2465 | reverse complement strand
TCAAAGCTAGAAAAACTAGTGGATGAAGGAAATGGGAATTGGTTTCTAGCCAAAGTGGACATGGTAGCTCAACCAGCCTTAGTCGAAGCGTTTGGTGTTGTTTCTTCTGGAACTGTGGCAATGGTGCTAGCTGGTGAACCTAGACCGCTGTTCCAGGGAGATCAAAGCGAAGCAGACCTGGTCACATTCCTTGACCGACTTGTTGCTTTGGCTAAAGATCAGGGCCTTACTGGGAAACTTGAAGTTGGCGAACCGGACATGGCTGAACCAGAAGTTCAGCTTTCACCGGCAGAACAAGCAGCCATTGAAGCCATGAATCTGGGGAACTTCGATGAAGCGGTTGCTATCTACGAAAAAGAACTTGCTGCAACGCCCGGTAACGAAGTACTAATTGAACGCTTAGCTCAAGTAAAACTTGTTGCTAGAACTTATACCGCGGACATCGAAAGAGAACTTCAAGTAATACCTGCTTCCAATCAAGAAGTTATTCGAAAAGCTGATCTCTATATGGCTATCGGTGATGCAGAGAGTTCTTTTGCGACTATTTTGAATTACTTTGAACAGACCGATAATAAGCAAGAACTTATTAACCACTTATTAGAGTTGTTTGTAATTGCTGGAAAAACTTCACCGGTTGTGGTTGAAGCTCGCAAATTATTAGCAGCAAAGATGTTCTAGCCATGAGCATTTATCTTGACTACGCTGCAACAACACCTATCCGTGAAGAGGTTTTGCAGAACTATGTTGAATACCTTAGAGAACTAGGTAATCCTTCATCGGTTCATAGCGACGGGCAATCAGTAAGAAGGGCTTTAGAAGAAGCCAGAGAGTCTTTGGCTAAAAGTATCGGCTGCAACCGCAGTGAGGTAATTTTCACCTCGGGTGGAACCGAAGCAGATAATCTTGCCATCAAAGGTATTTACTGGCAACGGAACCAGGAAGAGAATAACCGAACTGTCTTGATCTCAGTTGCTACCGAACATCACGCGGTGTTAGACACCATTGAATGGTTAGAACAGCATGAAGGAGCAAAAGCTCTTTGGTTGCCTGTTGATGTAGATGGGGTAATCGACTATCAATACCTGGAAGATTATCTTGCTGAAAATCATGAATCAGTTGCCCTGATTAGCATCATGCTGGCAAATAACGAGACTGGTTTGATTCACGATATCAGACGCATTACCAAATCAGCCAACAAANNTACCAAAACAGCCAACCAATTTGGCATTCCAGTTCACTCAGATGCCGTGTCTGCCTTTGGGCATATTCCTTTCTCATTCCAAGATTCTGGGTTAGCCAGTGTTAGTGTTTCGGCCCATAAACTTGGCGGCCCCATCGGTATTGGCGCTTTGATTGTTGCCAGATCTGCCAAATTGGTTTCTTTGATTCACGGTGGCGGTCAAGAACGAGGTTTACGTTCTGGCACCATGAATGCACCGGCTGCCAAGGCTTTTGCTCAGGCTGCCGAAATTGCAGTGTCCGAGCTTGATGCTGAGTCGGTGAGACTGACCAGGCTAAGAGATGAACTGATTAATGCAGTACTTAGTGCTGCTCCTAACGCCAAGCTCACTGGTAAACGAGAGAATCGCATACCAAACAACACTCATTTCATTTTTGAAGGTTGTTCTGGAGAGTCATTACTGTTCCTGCTAGATCAGCAAGGTTTCTCGGTATCAGTAGGTTCGGCCTGTCAAGCTGGGGTAAATGGTCCATCACATGTTTTGATTGCTATGGGTAGAGATGAATTTGCAGCTCGAGGTTGCCTGAGAATGACCATAGGAAACAAGACAACCTCGGAAGAAATTCATGCTTTTGCCAAAGCATTACCAGCTGCAGTTGAGCAAGCTCTAAAAGCTGGATTCCCAGTTGGAGGTAACTCATGAAAGTTCTTGCCGCTATGAGCGGTGGAGTTGACTCCGCAGTTGCTGCTGCTCGTGCTGTTGAAGCAGGCCACGAAGTGGTAGGCGTACATCTAGCGCTTTCCAGAATGCCAGGAACTTTGCGCACCGGCTCAAGAGGTTGCTGCACCATCGAAGACAGCATGGATGCTCAAAGAGCAGCCAACGTGATTGGTATTCCTTATTATGTTTGGGATTTCAGTGAAAGATTCAAACTTGATGTGGTTGATGATTTCATTGCTGAATACGAATCAGGTCGAACACCCAACCCCTGTATGCGTTGTAATGAACGAATAAAGTTCGCTGCGTTACTAGAAAAAGGTTTAGCTTTAGGCTTNNTGCACCGGACACTATGCCAGCATCCTCACTGATAGTGAAGGCAACCTTGAATTGCACCGTTCTGAAGCGTTAGCTAAAGATCAGAGTTATGTCCTAGGTGTTCTAACTGAAGAACAGCTAAAGCATTCGATGTTTCCAATAGGTCATACTGCCAGTAAGGATGAGATCAGAGCGGAAGCTGCCAGAAGAGGTCTTTCTGTTGCTGCTAAACCTGATTCTTATGACATTTGTTTTATTCCAGAAGGTGACACCCAAGACTGGTTAGCCGAACGGTTAGGCAGCACCAAAGGTGAGATTGTCGACATGGCTGGCAACGTTCTAGGTCAGCACCAGGGAGCTCATGGTTTCACAGTGGGTCAACGTAAAGGCTTGCAGTTAGGTCGACCAGCTGTTGATGGTAAACCTAGGTATGTTCTAGCGGTTGATGTGAAAAGCAATAAGGTCGTTGTCGGTCCAGCTGCAGCTTTGGCAGTTAAAGAACTTCGTGGCAGTAAATATTCTTGGTGTGGCAAACCGAAGGCTAATGCTGAAGAGTTCTTCGCAGCCCACGTTCAAGTCAGAGCCCACGGAGATCAGGTTGCATGTCAAGTTTCAGTAACACCAGAAGAAATGGTTATCAAACTAGATGAGCCAATTCTCGGTGTTGCACCAGGTCAAACTGCTGTGGTTTATCTTGGCACCAGAGTTCTAGCCCAGACCACCATCGACAGCACGGTCTCCGCTGTTGATGACTTTTCAACAGTCTCGGCGAGCATCAACTAAAGCCTTTGCTGTCGATTTAGGCTTATCCTATGCCAACTCCTGCTGAACGTATCCAATACCTTGTTGATGAAATCAACCGTCATCGTCGGGCCTACTATCAGGACAACGCGGCACTAATCAGCGATGCAGACTATGACGTTCTGATGAAAGAATTGGAACTTTTAGAAGCCAAACATCCAGAACTTATTACCGGTGATTCACCGACGCAGAGCGTTGGCGGAAATGTAAATGAAGCATTCTCTCCGGTTGAGCATTTAGATCGAATGTGGAGCTTGGATAATGCTTTCAGTTCTGAAGAGCTAGCAGCCTGGGCAAACAGAGTTGGGGAACAGAAGTTTCTTTGCGAACTAAAAATCGATGGTTTAGCAATCAACCTCAGATATGAAAACGGCAATTTAATTTCTGCTGCCACCCGAGGGGATGGGGTAGTAGGAGAAGACGTCAC
>DDPP01000064.1:0-596 GCA_002342255.1 Micrococcales bacterium UBA2465 | reverse complement strand
TTCGTGGTGAGATCTTCTTTGCTGTTAAGGACTTCGCTGAGTTGAATGCTGGTTTAGTTTCAGCCGGTAAAGCTCCTTTTGCCAACCCACGTAACTCTGCCAGTGGTTCACTTAGGCAAAAAGATCCAGCCGTTACTGCAACCAGGCCTCTGCAGATGCTGGTCCACGGTGTTGGCGCTTGGGCTGGTGCCCCGTTCAAGAACCAGAGTGAGCTCTATGAACTGCTAAAGAGTTGGGGTTTACCTACCTCTTCTAGGTACCAGGTGCTGGACAACATCGCTGAAGTTGAACAATACATTCAAAACTTCCAAGAGCACCGTCACGATCTTGAACACGAGATTGATGGTGTTGTAATAAAGGTAGATTCCCTTGCCGAGCAAAGAAAACTTGGGTTCACAGCTCGCGCACCACGCTGGGCAATTGCCTATAAGTATCCACCTGAGCAGGTCAACACCAAGCTTTTAGACATTCGAGTTTCTATTGGTAGAACCGGAAGAGCAACTCCTTATGCAGTGGTTGAGCCTGTGAAAGTTGCCGGTTCCACAATTGAGTTTGCTACCCTACACAACCAAGATGTCGTGAAAGCTAAAGGTGTC
>DDPP01000022.1:7077-7258 GCA_002342255.1 Micrococcales bacterium UBA2465 | reverse complement strand
GAGACGGCATCTTGCGGTTGATCTGCCTTGGGCTTTTTACGCCAAAACATGTTTACTCAGTTTCTTCGAGGCGCTGACCGACCACTGCAGAAATACCATCCTGGCGCATGGAGACACCGTAAAGAGCATCGGCGATTTCCATGGTGCGCTTCTGGTGGGTAACAATTACCAGCTGAGATGA
>DDPP01000022.1:1260-7051 GCA_002342255.1 Micrococcales bacterium UBA2465 | reverse complement strand
TGCCGCCTCAACCTCATCAAGAACATAGAAGGGCGAAGGGCGGGCCTTGAAGATTGCAAACAACAGGGCAAGGGCAGCTAGGGATCTCTCACCGCCAGAGAGCAAAGATAATCTCTCGATTCGCTTACCAACCGGCTTGACGTTTACTTCGATACCGGTGGTCAACAGGTTGTCGTGGTCGGTTAGATAAATAGAACCGGTTCCTCCAGGGAACAATACTGGGAATACTTCTTCGAATGCTTTTTTGGTATCTTCGAAGGCATCTTCAAAGATGGTTTGCATCTTCTCATCAAGTTCCTTGATGATTTGAATCAGGTCCTGTCTAGTCTTGGTTAGGTCAGCAAGTTGTTCGGTTAGGAACTTGTGACGCTGTTCCAAAGCAGCGAACTCTTCAAGAGCTAGTGGGTTTACCCGACCTAGACGTTCAAGTAAGCGCTCAGCCTCGTGCAGGCGTTTCTGCTGTTCCTGACGATCAAACATCTTCGGGCTGTCTGGGTGTTCTGGATCTGGAATCAACTGTTCAGGTCCATATTCGTTTACCAGTGTTTGCTGATCTAAACCAAGGTCATCGTTGGCGCGAGCTACCAGGTTGGCTAGGTTCAAACGCTTTTCGTGGTTAGCCATTTCAATATCGTGAACAGTTTGGGTAAGTGAAGACAACCGGTTTTGAATTGTTGCGGTTTCCCCACGCAAACGAACTAATTCTTCGTTCTGGTTTCTGCGAGCACTTTCCAGTTCATAAAGTTGATTCTTGGCAGTCTGGGTGGAAGCCTCGATGCTGCTAATGATGGTTGGCAATACCGCTATAACTCGCTTAGCGCTAGCTAATTGCATAGCCTGAATCTGGGCCTGCTCTTTAGCTTGCTCGATGGCATCTAGAGCATCAGTGATTTGGCGACGCATGGCATTTGCGCGATCAGTTTCAACTCTCAAACGTTCTGAAGCTGCACCAAGTTCAACTCGAATGTCCAATTCTTTGGAACGAGCTGAATCAACCTCTTGAACAAATTGGTTTCTATCGCCGATGTCTAGGGTTGGTCTCTCTGTAGCAGCGAATTCATCATATGCACGTTGAGCTGCTGCCACATTTTCTAAAGCCTCAGCAATTACCAATCTTGTTTCATCGGCAACTTTACCCAGACGGTTCTTTTCGCCTTCAAGAGCTTCCACTTGAACGCGAATGCGGCCAAGTTTTTCAGCATTGGTGGCAAGTTCACTGTCGTGCTTCTTGAGTTCGGCAAGAGCTCTAGCGGCATTTTCTTTAGCAGTTGTTTCAGCCTGGCGCTTGCCGGCTAGTTCGGCCCGAACTGATTCGATGCGAGCAGTTGCTTTCTGTAATCCTTGTTCAGCGGTTTCGCGTTCTGCAACCAGCTCAACCTTGGATGGTTCTTGACCTGAGCCACCACGAATCACTGATTCAGTTAGCACATCCCCTGCTTTAGTAATTACAACTAACTTGCTGAACACAGAGTTATTTGAGTAAAGACGCTTGGCTGCAACGATGTCATCAACTACAACAACATTCTTCAAAGTGACCAAAATACCTGCAGGTGCGCTAACCACATCAACCGCATTTACTGAACCTGGCAGGTTGGGAAGATCAGCAGGCTTCAAGGTGTTTTCAACATCGGTAATGACAAGTTCGACTCGACCAGCACTGGTGCTCTTTAGGTGATCGATGGCTGAAAGGGCTTCCTCTCTGCTGTCGGCAACTATTGCATCAGCCAGTGAACCTAGGGCAGCGGCGATAGCAGCCTCGTAGCCGGCCTGAATGGTTATGTGGTTAGCCAGCAACCCTCTGATACCGCGAAGTCCTACTCTGGTTAGTTCGCTAGCACCATCTTTTTGATCCAACATCAAACTCAGTGCGCTGCGCTTAGCAACTAGTGAGTCACGTTCACGCTCTGCAGTGTGGAGTTCATCACGAAGGTTTTCGATAGTGGCGGCAATCTCAGAGACAGATCTGGTGGCAGCTTCATAGTTCTGCTCATAACTGTTATCGGTTGGTGCGTTGCGGTTGTGATCTGCTTCAAGACTGCTCAGGTTATCCAGAGCTGCTTGGTAACGCTCAACTGCTTCGGTGAAGGCACCAACTTGACGTTCTAGCTCTTCATTCAAAGAGTTCAAGCGTTGTCTAGCTAAACCGGTCTCTCCTGAAAGAGTTGTGAGTCTGGCATCGTAATTAGCGATGTTCTGTGATTTTGCTGCAGCCTGATTGTCATAAGCTTCAAGCGCTGCTCTGGCTTCATCTCTAACTCGCTCGGCATCTCGAAGGTCCCCGCGAAGAGTTTCAACTAGGCCGGTAAGTTCAACCACTGCATCGTCAGCCTTGCTTGCTTCAGCTTCCATAGCGGCTGGATCGACCATCGCATTATTGTTTTTAGCCTGCGACTCTAAAAGGCTCACTCTTTGGTTCGCAATGGTAAACATGCTGCGGAAACGTTCGATGATGCTGTCAAAAGAGAAAGCTAGTGATCTAGCAGATTCAACTTCAGACGACATCTGCATGGTTTCAAGTTCAGTAAGGCGGGCAGTGTTGGCATCCAACTGTTGTTGCAAAATGTTGCGTTCAGCTTTGCGATTAGCTTCTGATTGGGAAGTTTCATCTAGGCCTTGAAGCAGTTCAACAATGTCAGCGGCCATCAACCGAGCTTTAGCATCACGCACCACGCTGGCAATACCCTGAGCTTGTCTGGCAGTTTCAGCCTGCTGGCTCAGTGGCCTAAGTTGTCTTCTAACTTCACCGGCTAAATCGTTTAGACGAGTGAGGTTAGCCTGCATGGCTTCAAGCTTGCGCTCGGTTTTTTCTTTACGTCTGCGGTGTTTCAAAATACCGGCAGCCTCTTCGATGTATCCCCGACGTTCTTCAGGGGTGGCTTTTAGAACACCATCGAGCATGCCTTGACCAACGATGACGTGCATCTCTCGACCTAAACCGGTATCGGATAAAAGTTCTTGGACATCAAGTAAACGACAAGGTTCACCATTGATGGCATATTCAGATCCGCCATTACGGAACAGAGTTCTAGAAATGGTTACTTCTGCATATTCGATAGGTAGGGCACCATCAGAGTTATCGATGGTTAGGGCGACTTCTGCTCTACCTAAAGGTCCTTTAGTAGCGGTACCGGCGAAAATGACATCCTCCATCTTGCCACCGCGCAAAGTCTTAGCCCCCTGCTCACCCATAACCCAAGCCAGGGCATCAACCACGTTGGATTTACCTGAACCGTTAGGGCCAACTACACAGGTCACACCTTTTTCTAGGATGAAAGTGGTAGGGGTGGCGAACGACTTAAAGCCTTTGAGGGTCAGGCTTTTTAGATGCAAGGCTGTTCGCTTTCGTCGGAAGGTTTATAAAGACTAAGGTCTCTATAAAAAAATACCTTATGGAACACCCCGAAAGTTCGCTCAGGGCTATTTGGCGCGGTTAGACACCCTTAGTTTCTGGCAATTCGGGCAAAAATGGCTCCCTCGGTTCATCCAGGCATCCCTTCGGATAGCCCGTCCACAGCGATTACAGGGCAATCCGGTCATGCCATACGCATTGAGGCTCACACTGAAATAACCAGATTCGCCATTGATATTCTTGTATTGCTCATCGAAGCTGGTTCCTCCAGCCTCCACGGCGGCTGCCAAAACCTCGGTAACCTCAGCCATAAGCGCTAAAGCCTTCTTGGGGGAGATGGTTGCAGCCGGCTGGTCATAGTGAACCCTGGCTCGCCATAACGACTCATCCGCATAGATGTTGCCAATCCCGCTAACCACCTGCTGATCTAAAAGGACTCTCTTTATGCCAGAATCCTTGGATTTGAACTTTTTGAGGACCCAGTCCAAATCGAAGCTCGGGTCTAACGGGTCTCTGGCGATGTGTTTGGCTTGACTTGGAATTAGGTTCAGCCAATCGTATTCATCTTTAGTTCCAGCAAATCCACCTGGCAAACCGTCTTGAGTTTCTTCCATTACGTCGATAGCCAAGGAACCAAAAATACGCTGATCAACAAAGCGAAGTTCTAACTTTTCTCGTTCAGCTGTTTTTACCTTGATGGTCACTCGGTTTAGTTTCTCAGCTTCAAAATCAGGTGATCGCAAAAGAATTTGGCCACTCATCCCTAAATGACCCATTAGGGCAAGTTGAGGTTCTCCCCTTTTTCTACCTAGTGGTAACCAAAGAAACTTACCCCTGCGAACAGCTGCCTCTATGGTTTTACCGGTAAGCGTGGAAATAAAATCTTTACTTCCAGCATTATGACGCCTAAGCGATCTAGCATCGTGAACTAGAACATCTGTAACTTTTGCTTGAGTCAAGCTCTCGGCAAGTCCTGCCCTAACCGTTTCAACCTCTGGTAATTCAGGCATAATTTAGCCTCTTAGTTTTGCAAGAGCGGCTATCGCAGCTGCTGCTTCAGCGGCTTTACGAGTTCGTCCAGAACCTTCCGCAATCATTTCATCGGCAACAGACAGTTTTGCAAAGAAGGTTCTATCGTGATCTGGGCCTACAAAAGTTGTTTCAAAAACAGCTTCAGGTTTGTTTTGTTTCTTGAGTAGTTCAAATAGAACAGTTCTAGGTTCACTGGTTTCCAGGAAAACATCTTCAGAGTTAATCAAAGGTAAGACAAAGTCATTGACAATCTTCTCGGCAGCTTCCATCCCACCAGAAAGATAAGCCGCACCAATTACTGCTTCAAAAGCGTCTGCCAGTATGTTCGCTTTGGTCGCTCCGCCGGTAGCAAGTTCACCTTTACCGAGTTTGATGAATTCACCTAAACCAAGATCATTAGCTGCAACACCCAGTGTCTTGGCCGAAACAGTTGAATTACGAAGCCTAGAAAGAGCACCTTCATCTAGTTCTGGATTTTGAGAATAAACATGGGCAGTTACCAAAAAACCCAACACCGAGTCGCCTAGAAATTCCAAGCGTTCGTTGTCGGGTTGTTTGCCATTCTCATAAGAGAACGAAGAGTGAGTTAGGGCTAACTCAAGTAAGGCTGGTTCAATGCTTATGCCAAGCCGTTGAGTGAGCGTGGCGTAATTCAAGATAAAAGCCTAGGTTTAGGCGTCTGCTACCTTGCGGCCCTTGTATTCGTAGAACTGAACGTCACCGTTCGAGTCTTCTACTGCACGAGCACGGTGAGGCAGGCTGTAAACGGTCTTACCGTTCACGACGGTCTTCACTAGCTGGGTGTTGTTAGCGACCCATGCTGAACGACGGTGACGGGTGTTCGATCTCGACATGCGTCTTTTAGGAACTGGCATCAGTCTTCACTTTCTTCTACAAGCTTTTGTAATTCACTCCACCTTGAATCAATCTTGGCTTCATGAACGTGACCTGGGTCTTCATTCAGCTTCGCACCGCATTCAACACACAAACCTAAACAGTCTGTTTGACAAATTGGGGTGAACGGAAGATTTAGAACAACCGAGTCAACGATAACTTGCTCCAAATCGATTTGCTCGTCCTGGATGACCAAGTCATCTTCTACCTGTAAAGAATAGGCGAAAAGCTCCTGAATATCTACCCGAATCGGCACAGTCATAGGGTCTAAACACCTAGAGCACTCGGCCTCGGCTTTAGTTTTGAGCCCACCAGAGACATATAGGCCCTCATGAACGCTTTCTAGGCGCAAATCTAGGTCAATATCACTGCCCTTTGCCACCTTGGCTAGGCCTACCCCAAGGTCCTCATCGAGGGTGATCACTAGGTCTGCTTCGCGCATAGACCCTGCTTTATGCATGAGGTCATGGACCTGAATCTTGAAATTACTCATTAGCCACGCAACTTTTCTGCAAC
>DDPP01000022.1:0-1166 GCA_002342255.1 Micrococcales bacterium UBA2465 | reverse complement strand
TAGAAAAATAGTTTCGATACCGATCAGGTCTTTATTTACCTGTGCCATCGGTAGTTCATATTCATAATCGGTAGTTCCCCGAACACCTTTTACCAAAACATCTGCTTTCACGGAACTGCAGTAGTCAACCAACAAACCTGAGTCCAAAGAATCAACGATGTAGTTGCCAGGTTCTTTCTTTAGCAATTCAGCAACCATGGTAACTCGTTCAGCGGAAGTGAATCTTGCAGACTTATTTGGGTTGTGAACTACCACCACGTGGACAACATCAAATAACTTAGCCGCACGCGTAGCGATGTCTAAGTGTCCAAATGTGATTGGGTCAAAAGACCCTGGATAAACGGCGATGGCCATGTAACAAGGTTATCCGACTATGACTTGGTTAGGAAGTCGGCTCTTTGCTTATCTGCAAGCTCTAGAGATAGTGCGAGGTTTGGATGCTTTTCTAGAGTGGGATCTTCTGCCAGCAACTGCATGACTTGAGCACGAACCTTCTGGATGAGTTCCTGATCTTTGAGAACTCTAAGTAACTTAAGGCTAGATCTGCCACCGGACTGTGAAGCGCCAAGGACATCCCCTTCTCGCCTAAGTTCTAAGTCAATCTCACTGAGTTTGAAGCCATCGCTGGTGTTAGCAACCGCATTGACTCTTTCCAGGGCCAATGAGCCTTCCTCAGCTGAGGTAAGCATCAAGCAAAGTCCAGGAAGTCCTCCTCGACCGACTCGACCGCGGAGCTGATGCAGTTGGGAAATTCCAAAACGATCGGCATCAAGAATGACCATGGTTGTGGCATTTGGAACATCAACACCAACTTCAATGACAGTAGTTGATACCAAAATGTCTAACTCTTTGTTTGCAAGAGCCGCCATGATTTCAGCTTTCTGCTCAGAGCTCTGCTTTCCATGCAAAAGACCAATCCTTAGATCTTTCAAATAAGGATTTTGTTTTAGGCTTTCGGCTACCAAAGTTGCAGCAGCAAGCGGACGTTTAGGTTTACCTTCTTCGGCTTGATCTTCAAATTCAGCTGCATCGTCTTTTTCATCAATTCTTGGGCAAACCACAAAAGCTTGTCTTCCTTGAGCTACCTCTTCGGCAACACGTTGCCACACTCTGGCAACAAGTTGAGGTTGGCTATCTGTCACGACGTGAGATGAAATGGCTTGCCT
>DDPP01000042.1:1142-3718 GCA_002342255.1 Micrococcales bacterium UBA2465 | reverse complement strand
TCTAAATCTTGCCCAATTGTGGTTTCAGCGGGAGGAGCAAACTTCTCCCAAGACTTAGGTAGGGCAACATCAGCAGTTGGGTAAACATACATGCTCTTCGGCATTGATTCTTGGAACGCGGTGCTTTGCAGGAAATCAACTACCGTTTTAGCTGCAATGGGATTCTTAGCGTTTTTTAGTATTCCTGCATATTCATTCTGTCTAAAGCAGTCTTTACGAAGAGCAACAGTTGTTTGGTTTCCATCTTTATCAACTTCATCAGCTGGGGAAGATGAGTATGAAAGAACTATTGGGTAGTTACCTCTACCTGCAGATCCAGAGAAGTCCGTGTAATAGGCATCTTCCCAACTTGCTGAAACTTTCACACCGTTGTTCTTTAGTTTCTTCCACCAAGTCTTAGGTGAATCAAAGTATGCATAGGTGGAAGCTAGAAATGCTAAACCAGTGGAAGAAGTATTCGGGTTTTCAATAACGGTTAGGTTTTTGTATTTCGGATCTATTAGTTGTTTCCAATGAGTTGGAATTACAAGATTATGTTCTTTGAAATACTTCAAATCAAGATTGAAACAAACATCTGCATAATCAATCCAAACCAAAGAACCATCAATGATGTTGTTTTTAATTGCAACCGGTGCAAAAGTATTATCAATTCCATACATCACATCAGCAATTGGTGAATCTTTAGTTAGAACTAACTTTGATGTCATAGCTCCGGCGTCACCAGCTTTAACCAGAGTGAGCTTGTTGCCTGTTTCATTTTCATACTCTTTTAGTAACTCATCACTAATTACAAAAGAATCATGTGTGACTAAAGTAACCGCTTTGTTTTGAACAGCACAACTACTCAGAGTTAGAGCCAGTAGACAAACGCTAAGAATGCGTTTCATATTTCCTTCCTACGCTGGCATTACCCAGATCAGGTTTGACGGTCTTTGACTTTTCTGTCGCTTCTCAGTTCGGTTCACCGAACTCCCGTGTATTAAAAGACTAATGGCCCAGACCTACAGTCTGAGCCATTAGTAGTAAATGCTTTAGTGCATGCTTGAAGCAGCGTCTTCAGCACGCTCCTGGAAGCCAGACTTGGTGCGCAGAGCAATCTCCTTGACGAAGATGGCAACTACGAAGGCAATCACCACAACCAAGCTTGCTGAAACAAACACGTTCGCCGCAGACTCAGCGAAGCCTTGCTTTACTGGGTCGGCTAGTTCTGGGCTAGCGTTTTTCAGGAACGATGAGTCCGTTGCCAAACGACCACCTAATTCCATGGGATTGCTTGGGAAGCCTTTGTTGCCTGGTAGAGCCATCAAGGCTGGATCCTTTAGGGCAGGAACAATCTTGGCGAAAACTCCAGGCACTCGGTCAGCCATATTGTTGAACAAGATAGATAGGAATACTGCAACACCTAAGGTTCCGCCCATCTGTCTGAAGAAGGTAGCTGATGATGTTGCAACACCAATGTCTTTAGCTTCAACAGCATTCTGGGAAGCAATGGTTAGAGTCTGCATCATCTGGCCTAGACCTAGACCCATTACCACCATGCCGATTGATACCTGCCAAATAGCCCAAGTGTAATTCAGGCTAGATAGGTAGAAGTATGAAAGAGCCATCAGAGCAGTTCCACCGATCATGAAGATCTTGTATTTACCTGTCTTTGAAGTGATGCGTCCGCTAACGATAGATGCTGTCATCAAACCGAAGACCATAGGAATCATTAGGTAGCCAGCTTCAGTTGGAGTTGCGCCATAAACAATCTGGAGAACTAGTGGTAGTGAAATCATTCCACCGAACATACCAACACCGATGATTACACCAAGCACTGTGCTCAGTGAGAAGGTTCTTGATTTGAACAAGTGAAGCGGTAGCAATGCATCTGCACCCATCACTCTTTCAACTATTACGAAAGCAATGATGCCAAGTCCACCAACAAGGTATGAAATGATAGCCTCTGTTGAACTCCAACCCCATTCGCGACCTTGTTCAGCAACGATAAGAAGTGGAACAACACCAATGATGATGGTGACCACACCCCACCAGTCAATTCTCTTGCTCTGGTGTTCGTGGTGAGGTAAGTGTAGGAATGAGATAACCATCACCAGTGCCATTGCACCTAGTGGTAAGTTCATCAAGAAAATCCAACGCCATCCAGTGACACCTAGGAATGAATCAACACCTGCTAGTAGTCCACCGATTAGTGGGCCAAGCACAGATGAAGTTCCAAACACGGCGAGGAACATACCCTGATAACGTGCACGTTCCTTTGGTGAAACGATATCGGCAAGAATAGTTAACGCGAGTGCAAATAGACCACCGGCACCAATACCTTGGATGGCACGGAATACAGCCAATTCATACATGGTGGTGGCAAAAGCCGAGATAACCGAACCAACGATGAAGATCGAAATCGCTGCCAGGAATAAAGGTCGTCGTCCAAAGATGTCGCCAAGCTTTCCGTATATAGGTGTGGCAATAGTTGAAGTAATTAGGTAGGCAGTGGTTACCCAAGCCTGAGCAGATAGACCGTGTAAATCATCTGCAATGGTTCGCATAGCAGTTCCAACTACGCTCTGATCCAGAGC
>DDPP01000042.1:0-1106 GCA_002342255.1 Micrococcales bacterium UBA2465 | reverse complement strand
GTTTTTGCTGATTCAGCTGCTGCTGCTTTTCTGTCTGCACGCGCCAACGTGTTCTCTTTTCTATATCTTTTAGAAGTAAACTTTTCTAATGCTGAAAAATCGCCATCCCAAGTTGAGACGATTAGTATCTTTTGGGATTGCTATGGGTCTTTTATTTCCCTCGGTAAGTAATTTTACACCCGCTTCAGCCCAACCAGACTCTAATCACGACATAGGTCAGGCAGATTCTCTCTGGGTGGTAGTCAATAAAGCGAGACCGCTAAACCCGCTAAAATACAAGCCAGTAAACCTGGTTGTAGTGGGGTCAGGAGGTGTTAACTTCAACCCATACCAAAAAACCATGAGGAAAGATGCTGCCATGGCAGCCGTTGAACTGGTTAAAGCAGCAGCCAAACTGGGCCGGGGAAGACTAGTGCTACAAAGCGGCTATCGATCATACGCAGAGCAAGATAGCGTCCACACCCGTCAGGTCAGCAGATATGGCAAGACCAAAGGGGAAGCTCTTGCAGCAAGACCTGGATATTCAGAACACCAAACAGGTTTAGCCATGGATGTTTCAGCAAGAGGCCAAGGCTGCCAAATCAGAGTTTGTTTTGGTGAAACCAAAGCAGGTAGTTGGCTAGCTAAGAATGCCTATAAATACGGATTCATCATTAGATATCAAAACGGTGCAACACCGATAACTGGTTATCAGTATGAACCTTGGCACTTGAGGTACATCGGTGTTGAAGTTGCTACCGATATGCATAACAAGAAGATTCACACCCTAGAACAGTACTTCAAGCTTCCAGCTGCCCCTAAGTACCCGTAAGGTAACCTAGAAACATGATTGACGTCAACCTGCTTAGGGAAAACCCAGAAGCTATCAAAGCTTCTCAGAGCGCTAGAGGCGTAAGCGTTGACCTAGTCGATCAAGCTCAGGAAGCGGACAAAGTTTGGCGCAAAGCGCTAAGTGACTATGAAACTCTTAGAGCAGAACAGAACGCTAAATCTAAATTGGTGGCTACCGCTCCTAAAGAGGAAAAAGTTGCACTTATTGCTGAAGGCCAAGCACTAGCTATCAAAGTAAAAGAAGCTGAAAGCCTTGCAACTGAAAAAGAAAAAGA
>DDPP01000085.1 GCA_002342255.1 Micrococcales bacterium UBA2465 | reverse complement strand
AGAGTTGAAGAACGTATTTCACTTCTTAGAAGAAGTGCTGACGATAGCGATGAGGTTGAAAGAGCAATAGTGGCAAATGCCACTCAGATGCTGATTGTTGCAGCTATCACCAATCCAGAACCGAGAACTAGGTTGATCGACCGTTATCTAGCTGCTGCCTTTGATGCCGGATTGCATCCCGCTATCTGTATTACCAAGGTAGATCTAGCTGATCCAAATGATTTAGTTGAACACTTCGCAGCGCTGTCCGTGCCAGTGATCCTCAATCGCAAAGACCAACCTGCATTGGAAACTCTTAACGAATTCCTAAATGGCGAAATAACTGTTGTTGTAGGTGCCAGTGGTGTTGGCAAATCCACACTGGTTAACGCTTTGGTTCCAGATGCCTACCGGTCAACAGGCAAGGTAAATGATGTCACTGGTCGAGGCAGACATACCAGCAGTTCTGTAAGAGCGCTGGCTTTGCCTGATTCAGGTTGGATCATAGATACCCCCGGTGTGCGTTCTTTTGGCTTAGGCCACATCTCACTTTCGAGCCTGCTAAAGAGCTTTGAAGACCTTTGGGAGATAGTAAAACTTTGCCCAAGAGACTGTTCTCACCTAGCTGATAGCCCTGATTGTGCATTGGATGAGGCTAAAGAAAACAATCCGATTGTTGCAGCCCGTGTTGATTCACTTCGAAGACTGATGAACTCAATGGGAAGCGACTAACGCTTTTTCTTTTCGGCTAATAAGTCTTCTTTAGATAATTCTCTTCTTCTCCTGCCGGAGAGCCATTTATCCACTTTGGTATCCTGAACTAAATAGGTGTAGCTCGCAGAAACCACAAAAAGCGAAAGCAAGCTGGTCAATACAAAGGACACCCAGATGTTGAGCCCAATCAATACGCCCAGGTAAGCAAATAACAAAATGAATATCGGATGCCAAAGATAAATCCAGTAGCTTGCATCGGTGAAGTATCCAAAGAACCTATTGCGTTTAGGGGCATATTTAATAAACAAACCAACTAGACCGATAGTCACAAACCACATGCCTTGGCTATATACCAACTGCTCCCAAAGTCCATTACCAGTTCTATAAAGGTAGCTAGCAGATAAACCAGCGAGAATTCCAATTGAAGTATTCAACCAAGCATATTTACCTAGAGATTTGAGAACTTGATCCATGTTGAAAAAAGCTATCCAGCCAACTACATAAAACAGTGAGAACACCAATAGCAGGCTCAAGTTAGGAATCAAAGCAAAGGTCATCCTCAAAGCCCCATCAGGACCAATGTAATTTGGAATAGCTAAGGTAAATAAAGCCAAGAAGAATACTTGCCAAGGAGCGAATGTCATTCTTTTGGCAATTGCAGAAAGTAATTTTTTGTAATTCGCTTGATTTACTTTTTCCCAGACATAAGTAACCAATAGGAAGAAATGCGAGATTAGTGCCAGATAGAACAAGAACCACAGGTGAAGCCAACCATTTTCTAGATAACCTGTTGGCCCTATCACCTGACAGGCAGCGCAGCCTTGAGGCAGAATCACAAGCGCGATAATGGCTTCAGCGGTAAATACCACTGAAACTATTCGCTTGAATCTGCTGGTCAGGAATCCGAAATAGCCGGCTTTTACTAATAGTGCAGAAGCAAAAACTCCAGCTAGAAAGAAAAAGGTTGGCATCCTAAAGATATGTATTACTTGGTAGATCAAAGCCAAAGCGAATTTGTCGGTTTCAGTTTCACTCTTATAGAACAGCGGAAGAACAAGTGCAGTATGAACGAAGACACCAAGCAGCATCATGGTAGCTCGAGCTGAATCGAGCGGGTCAAATCTTCTAAAGGTCAATTGCTCTTCTTGTTTTTCGGGTCTTCCTCTAAGGCTAGTAGTTTCTTGATAGTTGTGCTCAACGAGGTGAAGCCAACTGCTGATGTTCCTATTAGAAGCAATATTGAGATTGGTGCTAATGAGAGCTTTGTACTATCCATTGGCAAGACAAGCATCATCGCTAAGGGAATACCGATTGCGAACAGGCCGCCTAAACCTACTGCTTTCTGGGTTATTGCTGAATCGACAAGGCGTGCAATTTCTTCATTTTGAAGTTTTTCCTGGAACCGCTCCCGGTAATTGATTCGATCTAACGAGATGGTTGAATAGACAACCATAATCGCCGAAACAACCAAAACCCCGATGGCATAGTTGGCAGCAGTTGCCGGAATTGGTGAAACTGAGTGACCTCGATTACCTGAGTCAAATCCCTGCATAAAATTAGTGAACCCTAGGAAGACGTTCAACACAAACATCGCAACCAGCAAAAATAGTGAAATGGCTAAAAAGAAATAGCCGGCAGCTCTAATTTTTGCCAAGCTTTCTTTTGAAGTTTTCATCGCTCTTGCTCCGCAATCCTCTGAGATCTAATCGCGTAATCAATATTTTTATTGAGTTTTGACACATAGACAAACAAAACAATGGAAAGTATTAGAGCTAATCCTCCACCAAACATAAGTGCAGGTCCCGAATCATCGGAACAATTAGCTTGGCTAGCTGAATAAATGAGTTTTACGTTAACACATAGCCCGTGCAAACCACTAAGGACAATGCCAGTCACAAATAGAATTGGCGCAGCTATCGCTCCTAAGATTGCAAAGGTTAAACTGATGGCTTTGGTTGATTGCATCTGACTGATGCTTGAGTTCATTGATTTCCCCTTTCAAACTCCCCTAGCAACTAGATTATTAGACAAGGAGGAAAGTTGGCTACCCAGACACAATGGTTGAAACTGCAGATACTCTCGGCAGCTTCCGGTATTTCATTCCTCGGCAGCGCTATGACTACTTTCGCGGTGGTGCTTAGGGATAAGAATTCTCAGGGGCCCGCCGGTGTTTCTGTGCTTTTTCTATGCATGCTTCTCCCCTCAATTTTTCTTTCCCCCTGGGCAGGTTTGTTAGCAGATCGTTACAGTACGAGAAAACTAATGCCACCACTTTTGGCCCTGATGAGTCTTTGCAGTTTGAGTTTGGCTTTTGGTTTCCCAATCTGGTGGTCTTACTTGGCACTCCTGGTTTCTTCATCAGCTAACACTGCTGTGAATGCATCATTTAATGCCCTGATACCCAGCCTTACAACTAAAGAGGATCTGACCAGAGCAAATGGACTGCAAACTACTTTCTCAGCCATGGGTTCGTTGATAGCTCCTGCAGCAGGGGGGGTTTTGGTTTCAACTACTGGTTTCTTCTGGCCATTCATTATCGACAGTATTTCTTTCCTGGTTTTGATTATGGTCATCCTGCTACTCAAGGTTGATAGAACTATCGGCAACCAAAAGGAAGAGGGTTTGAAAGTTTTGGCTGGATTGAAGTTTGTCTTCCAAGACAAACTAGTTAGGTCTATTGTCATCTTGGTTACCGTGCTAATCGTCTCACTCGGCGTGATCCAAGTGGGAGAAGTTTTCCTAATTATTGATGAGCTTCAGGGCAACCCGCTTATTTATGGATTAGTCGGAGCCATTTTCGCTTCTGGAGCTGTTATCGGCGGCGCATTTGCTGCGTTAGCCAAAGTTCCAATGCGCTACCACCTAACCATAGTTAGCGTAGCCATCATCTATGTTGCCGTTGCAGTCATCACCATCGGCAATGCTCACCACTGGTGGGTAGTGATGGTATTCGGATTCATGGGTGGAATTGCGATGTCTTTGCTAAATGCCTATGGCACAGGGCTGGTGCAGCATCGAACACCAGATGAAGTTAGAGGACGTGTAATGTCAACTTTTGGAGCTGTGATAACCGTTGGAACAGCCACAAGCATGGGTCTAGCTGGGGCTGCCATTTCAACTTTTGGAGTTAGAAATGTTTTTGTTGGGGCTGGAATACTTGGGCTAATCATCATATTCTCGTTGGGCCCCTCGGTTCTAAAGAACAGACCACGGTATCCCAAATCGAAAACAGATGCTAAAGCATCAAAGTGACTCTGCTAAAAGTTCAGCGGCTGCCTGAATCTCCGGTGCCATAAATGTGTCCGGTCCAACTCCAGGGACTACTTTTCGTAGTTTTGTAATCATGGCAGCTGTTGCCGTAGCAGGCTTTAGCGGAGATCGAAGTTCAATGCATCTTGCTGCACCAATAAGTTCAATTGCTAAAACATATCTGAGATTGTCAACTACTTTGCGCAGTTTCCGACCTGCGTGCCAACCCATGGAAACGTGATCTTCTTGCATAGCGGATGATGGAATTGAATCAACGCTTGCTGGAACAGCTAAACGCTTAGAATCTGAAACTAGCCCAGCTGCTGTGTATTGAGCGATCATCAAACCGCTATCAACTCCAGCATCACCAGCTAAGAATGGAGATAAACCGTTATTGCGATGCTTATCCATCATTCGATCGATTCGCCGTTCAGAGATAGAACTTAGATCAGTTGCAGCTATAGCCAAGAAATCCAAAACATAACCTACTGGCGCTCCATGGAAGTTACCGTTAGAAGTTACTTCGCCATTTTCAAGAACTATCGGGTTATCAATGGTCGCAGCTAATTCTCTGTGCGCTACCTGCTTGGCATAAGCAATGGTGTCTCTAACCGCACCGGCAACCTGAGGTGCACATCTAAGCGAATACGCATCTTGAACCTGGCCATCCCCAACTCGGTGGGAGGCAACTATCTCAGAGCCTTGCAGCGCTGTGAACATGTTTTGCGCTGACCTGGCTTGGCCTGGATGTGGTCTAAGCGGTTCATGTAATTCAGCTCTTAGCACTTGATCTGTCCCTAACAAACCTTCGATGCTCATCGCTGTTATCAAATCTGACTGGTCTAATAGTTTCTCTAAATCGGTGATGGCCAGAATGAGCATGCCCAGCATTCCATCTGTTCCATTGATTAGAGCCAGTCCTTCTTTCTCGACCAACTCAACTGGTGTAATTCCAGCATTAGCCAAAAGTGTTGGCACCGGAGCCTCGACGTCATCAGGACCAAATGCTCTTCCCTCACCCATCATTACCATCGCACAGTGAGCCAATGGCGCTAGGTCGCCTGAACAACCTAGGGAGCCAAACTCATGAACTACTGGAGTAATACCAGAATTCAAGATTGCGGCCATAGTTTCGGCAACAACAGGCCTTGCTCCGGTTCTACCAGAAGCCAAGGTCTTTAGTCGAAGAGTCATTAGAGCTCTAACTACTTCTTTTTCAACAATTGGGCCTATGCCAGCAGCGTGAGATCTAATCAGAGCTTTCTGTAATTGCACACGGTCTTTGAGATCAATCTTGCTTGAAGCAAGAGCTCCAAAGCCAGTCGAGATTCCATACACGGCTTCATCGTGTGCAGCGATTTCCTCAACCCGATTTCGAGTTTCCGTCATGGCTTGGATACTTTCAGCAGATATCTCGACCTTGGCATTTCCTCTTGCCACTGCTAAAACATCTTCAAAAGTTGTGCCGCTGGGCTTGATAATCACGGTATTCACTTGTTGCTCCTATATATAGTTGTTCCAGCAATAACAGTTTCAGAAATCAAATCAACGCCAGGTCGATAAGCAAGATGGGAGTATGAAGGAGCATCCAAAACCACAAAGTCCGCTGCCTTGCCGACTGCTATCGCTCCTACATCCTCTCGTTGCAGAGCTTTTGCTCCGCCAAGGGTTGCCGACCAAATCGCCTGCTCCATTGTGAAGTGCATGTCTCTTACAGCAACCGCAATACAAAAAGGCATCGAAGTTGTGTAGCTAGAACCTGGATTGCAATCGGTTGCCAGAGCGACGGTTACCCCTGCATTCCAAAGTCTTCTGGCATCCGGATATGCAGATCTAGTGGAGAACTCTGCTCCAGGTAGCAATGTGGCAACTGTCTTGCTTCCACTAAGTAAGTCAATGTCTTTATCAGTTAGATGAGTTAGGTGATCAGCGCTGGCACATTCCAGTTCTACTGCCAACTCCACGCCTCTGGAAGCTGATAGCTGATTTGCATGAATCCTAGGTAATAAACCTGCTTCGATACCTGCCTTGAGTATTGCCTTGGACTGATCGTAATCAAAAGCTCCTTTATCGCAGAAGACATCTACCCACTTGCTATAAGGAGCGCAGGCCTCCAGCATCTGACCGATGGCCAATGAAACATATTCATCTGGTTTTGCTTTGTATTCCTCAGGGACTACATGAGCACCTAGAAAAGTAACATCCTCAGTGTGTTGCACGGCTAAAGAAACACTCCGAAGTTCATCGGCAACTGTTAGCCCGTATCCGCTCTTGGTTTCAAAAGTTGTAATTCCAGAGCGATACATCTCCATAGCTCTGGTTGCGATGCCCTCATCCAGTTCGGCATCGCTAGCCGATCTGGTTGCCCTAACGGTATTCATAATTCCGCCAGCGGAATACCCTTCACCATTCATTCGAGCTGAAAACTCTTTGGCTCTATCCTCCGCAAAAACTAAGTGTGCATGAGAGTCGACAAAACCAGGTAAAACTG
This sequence comes from Micrococcales bacterium UBA2465, assembly GCA_002342255.1. Classification (GTDB taxonomy): domain Bacteria; phylum Actinomycetota; class Actinomycetes; order Actinomycetales; family Microbacteriaceae; genus Rhodoluna. The sequence continues at coordinate 300 of DDPP01000085.1, read as the reverse complement.
CTTTACCTTCAAGCGAAATCCGCTTATCGCATTCAGGTGCTTCAGTTGCAGACCCTACCCACTTTATATAGCCATCCTGCTCAACAAAAGCAGCATCAGTTAATTCACCGAGTAGACCGTTTTCTAACTGCAGATCGTTAGTAATCAGAGAATTGATGTTGGTATATAAAGTTGAACTCATTACTCGGTATCCAGCATCGGCACGTGCACGTGCTTTTGTCTTGCCACTTCAACCGCTTCTGGATACCCAGCATCAACGTGGCGGATAACACCCATGCCTGGGTCATTGGTTAGAACTCT
>DDPP01000045.1 GCA_002342255.1 Micrococcales bacterium UBA2465 | reverse complement strand
ACATTCTTGGAAACATTGGGCATCAATGCCTTAGATGATCTTCCTCTGATTAGCCCATACTTGCCAGATGTAAATTTTGATCCAAATTCAGAAACACCAACGGTAGATAATATATGACTTTAGAAAACTCTGGTGTTCGCCTGCAAAAAGTGTTGGCCGCTGCCGGCGTAGCTTCTCGAAGAGCAAGCGAGGAGCTTATCGTTGCCGGTGCTGTCAAGGTTAACGGCAAGGTTGTAAAAGAACTTGGCACCAGAATCAACCCAGACATCGATAAGGTTACTGTCCGAGGAACGCCGATTCAATTGGACGCCAGTCGAGTTTACTTAGCCCTGAATAAGCCAGTTGGTGTTATCAGTTCAATGGCAGATGAATATGGGCGTCCTGATCTAAGTCAATATGCGCTTCGAGATGACCGCGTTTATAACGTTGGCAGACTTGATGCCGACACATCGGGTCTTATCATTTTGACTAACGATGGTGAGCTTGCCAACATGTTGGCGCACCCTAAATATGGGGTAACTAAAACCTACTTTGCCAAAGTGGAAGGTTTAGTTACAGCCCAGGAGTTGAACAGGTTGCTATCCGGAGTAGAACTTGAAGACGGGTTGATGATAGCTGACAAAGCAAACCTGGTTGATAGCAATGCTTTCGAGTCACTGGTTGAGATTGTCATCCACTCTGGGAAAAACAGAGTGGTTCGAAGAATGTTCGATGNNCGATGCTATTGGTCACCCAGTTAAGGACCTGGTGCGCAGACAGTTCGGGCCAATTCAATTGGGTCCGCTAAAGCCAGGTCAAACCAGATTGTTAAGCAAAGTTGAAGTAGGGGCATTACTCAAAGCTGCTCAAAACTCTGAAAAAGAACCGAGGATAAGACCAGCAAAATCAGGACCCAGACCGAGAGGGAGATCAAGATGGTAGTTCGAGCTATACGCGGTGCAGTTCAGTTGGATGCTGATGAAAAGACTCATCTTCTAAAGTCCACCGCGGAACTTTTGTCAAAGATGATTCACGCTAACAACCTGCATACCGACCAATTGATTTCCATACTTTTTACTGCCACTCCAGACATCACGAGTGAATTCCCAGCTTTAGCAGCCAGAGAATTAGGACTGGGGGATGTGCCCCTTCTGTGTTTTGTGGAAATCAACGTGGTTGGATCTATGCCAAGAGTTATTCGGGTAATGATAAACGCAGAAACCGACACCCCTAGGAGCGAAATCCAACACATTTACCTTCGAGGGGCAGCAGCNNNATTGGAACTGGACTGATGGGTACCAGCATTGCTCTCGCCGCCAAAAAAGCAAATATAAAGGTCACTCTCGAAGACAATTCAGCAAGCAACCTAGCGATAGCCCGAGCTTTAGTGGGAGGAGATGACCGATTCAAGAATGAATTGGTTGACCTAGTTTTTGTTTGTGTATCCCCAAAAGAGACTGCAAACATCGTAGCGAGAGCACTGCAAGTGTTTGAGACGGCTACCGTAACCGAAATTACCAGTGTGAAGAAACCGGTGTTTTCTGAATTAGCTGAACTGGATATAGATCTCACTCGTTTTGTTTCCAGTCATCCGATGACTGGTAGTGAAAAATCCGGACCGTGGGGTGCAGATCCGAACATTTTGCTCGGTAAACCCTGGTTGGTCATCAACGAGACTGACCAATCGAAAAACGGTGAACTGACTTCGTTTATAAACCTAATCGGAGCTCATGTTGAATATGTGCCAGTTGAAGAGCATGATTCCTTGATGGCTAGAGTTTCACATTTGCCCCAATTACTTGCAACAATTTTGGCGCAGCAAGTGGAGGAAACTGAACAAAACCTTACTGGTCGCGGTTTTCGGGAGATGACAAGGCTGGCTGGAAGTGATCCGAAGCTCTGGGTAGAAATTATTCAAAACAACCAATTAGGTATTTTGGAATCACTGCAAAATTTTCAGACCGATCTCGCCAAAGTAATCAAAGCTATCGAGTCTGATTCAGACGAACTGGAATCCATTTTTGTGGCGGGTAACAACGCTTCAATCAAAGCAGATGGTTTCTCAGGAGCATTGACCAAGGTTAGAGCTGAAATTATTGACGACGAAAATTTTTTAGCAGAGTTCATAATTTCCCTCAAAGAATCCGTAGTTGTAATTGATTTGAAGATGATTGAGGTTTCAAATTTACACCTGATGGCTGAAATTGTTCTTCCCGAGGAAGAGGCAATTTTGCTCACCCGAGCTTCCAATGATGCTCGGGTTAGGTGGTTGGATTAGGTTGCAAATTATCGCAATTGACGGTCCAGCTGGTTCAGGTAAGTCCAGTGTTAGTAAGGCTGCAGCTCAACAGCTTGGTTTTGGTTACCTGGATACTGGTGCAGCGTACCGAGCGCTTACTTGGGCTGAGGCAAAAGGTTTGATTGACTGTTCTTCTGCGACTAGATCACAACTTCAACGTGACTTTCAATATTCGATTTCGCTAGATCCAGGCGATTATTGGGTGAAAGTTGGAAATGTTGATGTTACCGAAGAGATTAGAACCGTTGAGATTGGCAAATTAGTTAGCCGTGTGGCTGCTTTTGTTGAAGTTCGCAAATACATGAAAGAACTGACTAGAGATTTGGTCGTCAATAGCCGATTCGAGGGCGTAATAGTTGAGGGCAGGGACATAACTACGGTCATTTTTCCAGATGCTCAAATCAGGATTCTGCTAACTGCCACTGAGGAAGTTAGACTTAGAAGACGTTCAGCAGAATTACCTTCAGATGCAGCTGTTTCTGACCAAATAAGTCAGCGGGATAAAGAGGATTCGAAGGTAGTGGATTTCATGGTTCCAGCAGCAGGGGTAACCCTTTTGGACACAAGCGACCTAAACTTTGCTGAAACCGTTGCTGCTGTTGTAAAGCTTGTTGATGAGACAAAGGCATAATGATGGAAGACCAAGAGTTCGATTTTGAGCAAAGCGATCCTAAATTTGTGGATCGAGTAAATTCTTTTACTCCGGAAGAAGAAGATGCCACGGCTAATGCTCTAAGAGCTGGCTTGGTTGATTACGAACTCGATGAAGATGACATCTTCATTTTGGAAGAGCTCGGGGAAGTCGACGGCTCTCCAGTTTTATTGCCTGCGTTACCTGTTTTGGCTATAGTTGGTCGCCCTAACGTTGGTAAGTCAGCTCTGGTAAACAGAATTTTGGGCAGACGAGAAGCAGTTGTTGAAGATAAGCCTGGAGTAACCCGAGACCGGGTTTCATATAAAGCTGACTGGAATGGCAGGAGGTTCACACTGGTTGATACTGGTGGTTGGGAACATGACGCCAAAGGAATAGATAAGTCAGTTGCAATTCAAGCTGAAATTGCTGTTGAACTTGCTGATGCCGTTTTATTCGTTGTTGACTCAACTGTTGGGCCAACTGCTACCGATGAGCGTGTTGTAAAAATGCTGCGAGCGACCAAGAAACCAGTTTTACTTCTGGCTAACAAAGTCGATGATGAGCGCCAGGAAGCTGAAGCTTCGGCACTTTGGTCTTTAGGTTTAGGTGAACCACATCCAGTTTCTGCGCTGCATGGTAGGGGAGTCGCTGACGTTCTTGACGCGGTGATGAAAGTTTTGCCTGAAGTTTCTGCAGTGGCTAAACAAGAATTTGGGGGGCCTCGAAGAATAGCCATAATTGGACGTCCCAACGTTGGCAAATCGTCTTTGCTGAATAAGGCAGTCGGTTCAGAGCGAGCCGTGGTTAATGATTTGGCTGGAACCACTAGAGATCCCGTTGATGAGCAAGTTGAACTTGGTGGCAAGATTTGGCGCTTTATCGATACAGCGGGAATACGACGAAGAGTTCATTTGGCCCAGGGTGCTGATTTTTATGCATCACTTCGAACAGCTGCCGCACTGGAGCGTGCGGAAGTAGCTGTGGTGGTCTTTGATGTAAAAGAGAAAATTAGTGAAGCTGACATTCGAATAGTCGACCTAGCTTTAGAGTCTGGACGAGCGTTAGTTTTGGCATTCAATAAGTGGGACGAACTGGATGAAGATCGCAGAGAGCTGTTAGAACGAGAGATTGAACAGGACCTGGCCCACGTTGCATGGGCCCCAAGGGTGAATATTTCAGCTAAAACTGGTCGCCATCTAGAAAAGTTAGTGCCAGCGTTGGAAGTTGCTCTAGCTTCATGGGATACCCGAATACCTACCGGAAAACTCAACGCTTTCGTGCAAGAACTTGCCATGGAATATCCACACCCGGTTCGAGGTGGTAAGCAACCTAGAATCCTATTTGCTACCCAAGCATCATCTCGACCACCGAAATTTGTCCTCTTTACCACCGGATTCCTAGATCCTGGTTATCGTAGATTTATCATTAGGCGACTGCGAGAAACCTATGGTTTCGAGGGAACTCCAATCGAAGTTGGCATGCGAGTTCGTGAGAAGCGCAAACGCTGATATCAACCAACACGGGCTATAGCGCAGCTTGGTAGCGCACTTGACTGGGGGTCAAGGGGTCGTGGGTTCAAATCCCGCTAGCCCGACAATAAACTTAGGTAACCATGAGTAAGAACAACCTGATGCTCTCTGATCGAATTCTAACTTGGCCTAATTTGCTGAGTGCCTTGCGGCTGTTGTTAGTGCCATTTTTCTTATGGCTCATCATCGATGGCCAAAATCTTTTAGCTTTTGCAATTTTGGCTTTTTCCTCCTTCACGGATTGGCTTGATGGTTATTTGGCTAGACGATTAAACCAAACCTCTAGGTTGGGGCAATTGCTGGATCCGGCTGCCGATCGCCTGTTTATTCTGGCCTCACTCATTGGTTTAGCGGCGACCGAACAGGTTCCCTGGTGGTTAGTTGCAGTTATTCTTTCCCGCGACCTGATGCTCTTTTTCACACTGCCTTTCTTAGCCCAAGTTGGTTATGGCCCTTTGCCGGTAAATTACACCGGGAAAGCTGGAACTTTTGCCCTGCTCTATGCATTCCCGCTTTTGTTACTGCCAGCGGTACTGCCAGCTGAAGCAAGGAATTTTGTCTTACCTATCGCCTGGGCATTCGCATTCTGGGGGATTTGGCTTTACTGGTGGACTGGAGCTGTCTATTTACTGCAGGTTCATAACATCAGGAAAATGGAGCGCGCCAATTCGACTATTCTTAGAAACGAACAGGAGGCAAATTGAACGAGTCTGAAAACAACAATTCAACCGATTCAGATGAAGTTGAATCGACTCGCAATTTCCACCCGGAAATGCTCGGTGCTGAGGTAGACCAGCTGAGCCCAGAAGAGCAGGCCGCAGTGGCTGCGTTACCGCAAGGAAATGCTCTGTTAATTGTTAGAAAAGGTCCAAATAAAGGTTCAAGGTTTTTGTTGGACAGCGATGTGATCACAGTCGGGCGACACCCGAATGCTGATGTTTTTCTCGATGATGTTACCGTTTCCAGAAGGCATGCCGAGATCAAGAGGGTTGACGGTAATTTCGTGGTCACTGACCTTGCTTCGCTAAACGGCACTTATTACGAGGGTGCTCGAGTCGAGGTTCAAGAGCTTGCAAATGAGAGTGAACTTCAGGTTGGCAAATATCACTTCACCTTTTATTCTTCGAAAAGAGATAGCCAATGAATGCCAATGAACCATCCTCTTTGGAATCTGCTCGGATCGGTAAATTACACACAATTGGTCGGGTAATCGAGTTATTAAAGAGTGAGTTTCCTGATCTTTCACTGTCAAAAATAAGGTTTCTAGAAGACCAAGGATTGATTAGCCCATTTAGAACTGATTCTGGCTATAGAAAATATTCCGAAGAACACCTAAAGCGAATCAAGCATATCCTCGAGCTCCAGCGCGATAAGTTTCTTCCACTTCGGGTAATCAAAACTTATTTTGACGATTTGGATGCTGGTAAACAACCGAGTTTGCCCACCGAACCAAGAAGACCTAGCGTAAACCGAAAATTTAGCAAACTCGAATTGATTGCAGAGTCTGGGATCAACGAAACCTTGCTGGCTGAAGCTCAGTCTCATGGATTAATTAGTAAAACTAATTTTGAATTTGGTGACATCGAAATCGCCAGAGCCCTGATGAACCTGCAACGTTTTGGAATATCTGCACGTCACCTTCGAGGGATCAAGGCGGCTGTGGATAGGGATCTAGGTCTAATCCAAGGTGTGGTTGCTTCGGTGAAGAAGCAAAAAGACTCGGCTTCCAAATCTAGAGCAGCGGCGTATGCAGCTGAAATTGAGTCGCAAATGGCTTTGATTCGTGCGGAGTTGATTCGTGCGGTAATCGATAAGATTGACTAATTCGACACGCCGAACAAGAATATTAATCCCAGTTAGTCAGCGGTATCCGCGAGAATTAACTAAAGGTTCAACCATTACCTGAATGTTGGAAGGAGGCCAGTTCATGAATCAAGAACCAACAACCGAAACTGGCCGAATCGATCTAAGCAAAGCCAGCGAATTCGCATACCTTCAAGATGAGTTGTTTGCCGAAGCTCAACCTTGGCATGACCCTAAAGTAGGTTACCGAGGAACTTCAGCTGCCGCTGCTGCAGGAATTACCTACCGTCAACTCGATTATTGGGATAGAACTGAGTTAGTCCAGCCAAGCGTTCGAGGAGCGTCAGGTTCAGGAACCCAACGGTTGTATTCATTTCGCGACATTTTGGTCTTGAAACTTGTAAAACGATTTTTGGACACCGGAATTTCACTGCAGCAAATTAGAATCGCTATTCAAGAGCTTCGCGAAGCTGGGATAAATGACTTAGCGAAGATCACTTTGCTCTCCGATGGGGTAAAGGTATACCTTTGCACATCTAAAGACGAGGTGATTGACCTACTTGAAGGTGGCCAAGGTGTATTTGCTATTTCGATTAGCAAGGTATTCGATGAAGTTGAAGCCACTTTGACCCAAATAAACCCAAGTCACGTCGAAGACTTAGATGAATTGACTTTGCGCCGCCTAAACAAAGCAGCCGTTTAGTCTTCTTCCTTAGGGTTGTTCTGCAAAGCCTGAATTTGCTTTTCAGTCATGGTTTGTTTCAATACTTCTTTGAACTTTTCTTCATACTCTGCAGACACAGGAGACGTCTGAACTAATTCAATTCTCTCTGGAGTTGGTGTCAAAAGTTGATCCCTGGTTTTGGGTCTAACCTGTTCATCAGAAATTCCTGAATTGCGCCTTCGATGGGATTTTCTGGAGGATATTTTTCCGACTGCCTCGGTTCGTAGCGATTCTTCCGAATTGAAAGAATCAAACACCGCTTTGAGAAGTTCATCAAAATTACCAGCTAGCTTTCCCGCAGCTTGACCGGGCCAGGAATGTATTGATCGACCTGCTCCTTGCGATTGATTCAGAGGGGACTTCTCCTCAAAAACTATTTCCGAAACTAGATCTGGATAGATTTCTTGAAGTTCATTCACTCGGTATTGGTGTTCAGCCAGAGTAGGTCTGAGTCTGTTTACCACAATTCCGAAAAGCCTCACCTGTCGATTAACTTGTCTGCGCATTTCATTCAATGCTTTGGTTGCGGTAGCGATTCCGATAACCGAATTAATACTCGGTTCACTAACCAGCAGCACACGGTCGCTGGCCACCCATGCCATTCGAGTAAGTGCATTTAGGTTCGGGGGAGTATCGATGATTACCAGTTGGTAGTCATTTTGGACTTTTGAAAGCAGTTCATCTAACTTCCAGAGTGCTCTAAAACTTGGGTTAGGAATGTTTAGCTTGGCGATCCGATTCTGCGAGACCAAAACATCCAAAAGTCCAGTCTGACCTTTGGCCCAAGTTGAGGCCAGAATGGATTTCATGATAACGCTTAAACGAGGTTTCTTTATCGCTTCAGCAGCCGATGGATTGTATTCCCCGATTAGACCTAGTCCATTGCTGGCATTAGCTTGAGGGTCTAAATCCACTATCAGTGTTTTTACGCCAAGTGATAGTGCAGCTGAGGCTAGACCCAGCGTGATGGTGGTCTTGCCGACCCCACCCTTTAGGGCGCTTACACTCAAAACATGCACTGTTCTAGGCTACCTGTGGATGGCAAAATAGTTATGTCAAAGTGTTGTTTTTCCCATGAATACAGGGATAACAAGCCGTTCAGAGGCTATTCGAGATTTCGAACTCTTTGAGAGAATAGACTTACCGAAGCATAAAAGACCTTAGCGGTCTGTGAAAATGAGGATTTCTAAGCGTGACTGAAAAACCAGAAAAAGTTTCTAGAAGACGCAAGGTCGACCAGAGTGAGCAATCAGATCTGACTGAAGTTGTCCTGGACGCTGGAACTATCGATTTAAGCCCGACCACCTCAACCATTAAAGTTGTCACTTCGTCAACCGCTATTGTTGCCGGTGCTGGCGCAGATGAAACGGATGTCCTAGCCTCAGCTCAAACAGGTTACACCAGACGAGATTCCTTGCGAGGTGACACGTTCGACCAGCCAGAACCTGCCGCAATGCTCACTGCTGACCGACTCATTGACGTATCGCCAAAGAATAGACCTGCGCCAGAATCAGGTTTCCGACGCTTTATATACTTTTTATCGCTCAAGAGCATTAATCTCGGCGACAGTCTAAAGGTTCGTGAACGCAAGGCCATTGACGCCAGAATTGCGGCACCACTTGAAGGTGGGGCTAGATTCGTCCCTGTGCTCACTCGTAAAGGCGGTGTTGGAAAAACTACCGTCTCAACATTGCTTGGAATGGCCATGGCCTTGGCTCGTGAAGACCGAGTAATCGCTATCGATGCCAACCCTGACCGTGGAACCCTTGCCGAACGCGTGAGTAAATCAACAAGGTTTACCGTAAGAGATGTGGTCAATCGAGCAGCAGCTATAGACGGATTTACAGATTTTGCCAACATGGTTTCCAGAGATGCAACAAGACTTCACGTTTTAGCCTCCGACAGTGATCCGATGCTTTCTGAAGCATTTGACGAAGGAGATTACAACGTGGTTGCCGATATGGCAGCTCGCTACTATTCGGTGATTTTGACTGACTGTGGAACTGGAATTGTTCACTCGGTAATGCGTCCAACTCTGCAGCGCGCCAACGGTTTAGTTATAGTTTCCGGTGGTTCGGTGGATGAAGCACGATTGGCCTCTGAGACACTTACCTGGCTGGAAGCAAATGGCTATGGTCAACTAGTGAGGCAATCGGTAGTTGCACTAAATACTGCAACTCAGGGCACTAACTTGGTGAAACTGGATGAGATTGAAACTCACTTCAAATCTCGAGTTCGTGCCGTAGTAAAGATTCCATATGATCCAGCCTTAGCAGCTGGTTCGGTGATCAAGTTTGATCAACTGAACAAGAACACAAGAGAAGCAGCTCGCGAGTTGGCTGCACTGGTCATTGAAGGCCTAACGAAGAACAACTAGTGGCAGTAAGACTTATCCGTCGCTTCGGAGATCCGGTACTCAAAACTGTCTGCGACCCTATCCAAGACTTTGGTCCAGCTGCTAAATCCCTGATTGAAGATCTATTGGACACTACTAGAGAGCCTGGTCGAGCTGGTGTTGCTGCAAACCAAATTGGGATAAGCCTTAGAGCGTTTAGTTTCAATATCGAGGAAAAGGTCGGGTACCTAATTAATCCAGAGAACTTAGAAGTTTCTGGCGAGCCAGAATTGGTAGAAGAAGGATGCTTATCGGTGCCAGGTTTATGGCATCTTGTTGCAAGGTATCCGCACGCAAAATTGTCAGGCTATCAGCTTGATGGTTCAAGGATTACTTTGTCTGGCGCTGGGGTAATGGCTCAAGTCCTGCAACACGAATTAGATCATCTGAACGGGTTGGTATACATAGACCGACTCAGCCCTGAAGAGCGGAAAATTGCGATGGCTAAGCTTAGACAAACCGATTGGTTTCTGCGTTAGACCTTAATGTCACCAATGTTGTGACAGGTAGATTTGGCGCTTTCCGCATAGAGGTCATCTACTAGGTAATCGTAATCTGCGCTGACTTGACCTCGCTTTATTTTCAATGACGGGGTTAGATGTCCGCTCTTCTCGGTCAAGTCCTCAGGCAGTAAAGCAAATTTTCTAATCGACTCAGCTGTTGAAAAATCTTTGTTTACCTCTTCAATTGCTTTGGAGACTTCGGCTAGAACTAGTGGGTTGTTTCTAGCCTGCTCTAAGGAAAGTTCTTCTTCGAAACCGTTATTCTTTAGCCACAGTGGCAGCATCTCCTCGTCCAGAGAAATTAGAGCTGAAACAAAAGGTTTTGCATCGCCAATAACGACGGCCTGACTAATTAGTGGGTTTGCACGCAGCGGATCTTCGAGCAAAGCTGGGGCGACGTTTTTCCCTCCAGCTGTGATAATCAACTCTTTTTTGCGCCCGGTAATAGCCAAGAACCCATCTTCGTCTAGATTGCCGATATCACCTGTTCTAAACCATTCGCCTTCGATGGCTGAAGCGGTTGCCTCTGGATTCTTCCAATAACTTTTGAGCACATTTGAGCCCTTTATCAGGATCTCACCATCATCGGCTATTGCCACAGCACAGCCAGGTAATGCAAAGCCAACTTTTCCGATCTTCAGTTTGTCTGGTCTTCCGATAGTAACCGGTGCGGTTGTTTCGGTTAGACCGTAGCCCTCGAGAACAATCAAGCCGATTGCTCGATAGAAGTGGCCGAGTCTAGCTCCAAGTGGGCCACCACCGCTGATTGCATACTTGACTTCTCCACCCATCGCGGCACGAAGTTTTTTGTATACCAAAACATCGAACAACTTGTGTTTTAGATTCAGCGCTAGACCTGGACCTTTCGGACTATCTAGAGCTGTTGACCATTGAATTGCAACTTCAGCTGCTGACCGGAAGATTTTTCCTTTACCGGCTGACTCAGCTCGCTGTTCGGCAGAGTTATAAACTTTCTCAAAAACTCTGGGAACTGCAAGTAAAAATGTTGGGTGAAAACTTTGCATGGCTGGTGCCACATTTTTCGCATCTGGTTGATGCCCCACTCGAACTCCAGATGCTGCGCAAAGGACCGAGACAAATCTTGCAAAAACGTGAGCCATCGGTAAGAACAGAACGGTTGACCCGCCTGGACAAACTACCTGTGGCAGAACAGCCTGAGCGTTTAGACAAAGATCCACGAAACCGCGATGAGACAGTTCACAGCCCTTAGGTTTTCCGGTTGTTCCAGAAGTGTAGATGATGGTAGCTACAGAATCTAAATTTGCACTCGCTCTGCGTTCTTCAAGAACTTGGTCACTTACTGATTTTCCTTGATTCAAAAGTTCTGTAAAATCGTTACCTTCGATAACCCAGTGCTGCTTTACTGCCGGAAGATTCTTCTCTACCGTTTTGAAAAGAGCGGTTAGATCAGAGGTTTCAAAAATACAGGCAGTCGCACCTGAATCGCCCAAAATCCATTCAATCTGGCTAGGTGCTGAGCTTTCATAAATAGGAACGGATATAGCTCCGGCAAACCACAAGGCGAAATCTGCCAAGGCCCACTCGTAGCGAGTGTGACTCATGATTCCAACCCGTTGGCCAGGTTTAATTCCTGCGGCGATGAAACCTTTAGCCAGCGCTTTTACTTCGGCTAGGTAGTCGGCAGCGGTTACCGGTTCCCAAACATTTGGTGAAGTCTGTTTTGACATCAAGTCAAGGGAAGGATCTTTATCTACTCGAGAAATTAGCAGATTGGTGATATTGCTCTTTAGGTCTGAAGTGACCATGCTTGGGACTTCAAAAGTCTTCAAATTCGCCTCCATTGGGAACTGTCAATAACACTTTCCATAACTCTACCGATTTTTGGGGCCTTGCTGGCAAAGAACTACTAGGACTTGGCTAGGGCAAGGGGGTAAAATTGCCAAGTTAGCCGTAATTAAGGGTTTGAGGGACATGAAGACAGTTGGTATTGACATTGGGGGCACCAAGATTGCCGGTGTATTGCTCGGTGCCGATGACTCGGTAATTCGGGAAGATCGTGTTCCAACTCCGGCTAATGACCCCGAGGCGATAATTGAAGCTGTAGTTCATTTGGTCGAAGATCTTAGAGCTGGAGAAGAATTATTGGCCGTTGGAGTTGCGGCTGCTGGTTTTATCAACGCTAGTCAATCCGAAGTGATGTATTCTCCGAATCTAAATTGGCGAAATGAACCGTTGAAGGCAAAATTGGAATCACGTCTCGGCCTACCGGTGTTTATAGAGAATGATGCCAACGCTGCTGGTTGGGCAGAACATCGTTTTGGAGCTGCAAAAGGTATTTCCAACATGATGATGATAACTATCGGAACCGGCGTTGGTGGGGCGATTGTTACCGATGGTCGCCTGTTCCGAGGTGGTTTCGGTATTGGTGCAGAACTTGGACACTGGCGTTTCGTGCCAAATGGTAAACCATGCGGTTGCGGTCAACGCGGCTGTTTAGAGCAGTATGCCTCCGGAACAGCGCTTTTGAACAATGCCAAAGATTTGGTCAACTCAGGTGTTGAAAAAGCTAAGCGTCTTTTGGAACTTTCCGGTGGAGCTGAAAATCTCGACGGTCAGATGATTTTTGAGGCAATTCAAGAAAATGATCCTGCCGCATTGGAGCTATTAGAAGAACTGGGCACAAACATTGGTATAGCAATCGCTTCGATGGTTGCCATCTTAGATCCAGAGGTGGCGGTAATCGGAGGTGGGGTGAGCTTACTTGGAGATAGATTGTTGCAACCGATCCGCCGGGCATACCTTGAACACCTTCCGGCTAAAGGATTTAGACCAGAAATCAGCATTGTTGCTGCTTTGCTCACCAATGAGGCTGGTGCCATCGGTGCCGCAGACCTGGCAAGAGCGCATTCAAGCTCGAAGTAAACTTATAGCCCGTCCAAAAGTCGAGTAGGAGGTTCAGTTATGTGGTACTTCATCCTGAAGAACATTGTGCTCGGGCCGCTGCTGAAAGTTCTTTTCCGTCCGTGGATTCGTGGCGCAGATAAAATTCCTAGTGACGGTGCAGCAATTCTGGCTAGCAATCACTTATCTTTTTCGGATTCAATTTTCTTACCTCTCATGTTGCGTAGACCAGTAGTTTTTCTAGCTAAAAGCGAATACTTTACCGGTAAAGGAATCAAAGGAACTTTTTCCAGGTGGTTCTTCAAATCCACCGGGCAACTACCAATCGATCGCAGTGGTGGTAAGGCTTCCGAAGCTGCATTGAACACTGGTTTACAGGTTCTGGGGCAAGGCCAGCTCCTAGGTATTTACCCAGAGGGAACAAGATCTCCCGATGGAAGACTATTCCGGGGCCGGACCGGAATCGCCCGAATGGTGCTAGAAGCCAAGGTTCCAGTTTTCCCAGTGGCGATGATTGACACAGAGAAGGTGCAGCCCATTGGAAAGAAGCTACCAAGAATTCGACGAATCGGCGTCATCGTGGGCGAGCCTTTAGATTTTTCCAGATTCGCTGGCATGGAGGGCGACAGATTGGTGCTTCGAGCAGTTACTGACGAAATTACTTACGAACTGATGAAGCTAAGTGGTCAGGAATACATTGACATTTATGCATCGACTCTAAAGGGTTCCTCGAGAAGCGAAGTCAAGGCCTAGCAGTGTCTCTAATCAATCCAGAATTCGCAGAAGACCAAGAACTAATCCAAGGTTTGGACAACTTCAAGAATCTAACAGCACTGCAGCAACCAACTTGGCCAGACCAAAACGCATTGGCTCAAGCAAGAAAAACTCTGGCAGGGTTACCGCCTCTGGTATTTGCCGGTGAAGTAGATATTTTGAAGCAACGTTTAGCTCAGGCTGCAGCAGGCAAAGCATTCTTGCTGCAAGGAGGCGACTGCGCTGAAACATTCGCTGATGCAACTGCAGATCGAATTCGAGCCAGAGTAAAGACCTTGCTGCAGATGGCAGTGGTGCTGACTTACGGCGCTTCGATGCCGATTATCAAAATGGGCAGAATGGCTGGGCAGTTTGGCAAGCCTCGATCCTCGGATAAAGAAACCAGAGCTGACCTGACTCTGGATGCATATCGCGGAGATGCAGTCAATGGCTACGACTTCACCGCAGAATCTAGAACCCCTGACCCAAGCCGTTTGGTTCAGGCTTACCATACCTCGGCATCGACACTTAATTTGATCCGAGCATTTACCATGGGTGGTTTGGCAGATTTGCGATCCGTTCATGAATGGAATAAGGGTTTTGCAATTAGCACAGCCAACATTAAGTATGAAGAGCTTGCCAAAGACATCGACCTGGCAATTAAGTTCATGGCTGCCTGTGGCGCGGATTTCACTGAGCTAAAGACCACGGAGTTTTATACCAGCCATGAAGGCTTGCTGTTTGATTACGAGCGTCCACTAACCAGGTTGGATTTAAACACTGGAAAAATTTATGACACCAGTGGGCATTTCATCTGGATAGGTGAACGGACAAGGCAACTCGACGGCGCACACGTTGAATTCTTCTCCAAGGTAACTAATCCAATTGGTGTAAAAATTGGTCCAGACACAAAAGTTGAAGACATCCTGGCATTACTTGAAAAACTTGACCCGCAGCGAGAACCAGGCCGCCTAACCTTCATTAGCCGGATGGGTGCAAGAAGGATTCGGGAAGAGTTGCCCAAGCTAGTGACGGCAGTAAAGTCAGAAGGTGCAACACCGCTTTGGATTACTGACCCTATGCATGGCAATGGCTTCACCACAAAAAATGGTTACAAGTCAAGATACTTTGGCGATGTGATGAATGAAGTAAGTGGTTTCTTTGAGGTTCATCGAGCCCTCGGCACATTCCCCGGGGGAGTGCATGTCGAGTTGACCGGTGATGATGTCACAGAATGCTTGGGTGGTTCTGAACTAATTGATGAGAAGGCACTTGAGGCTAGGTATGAAAGTCTTTGTGATCCAAGACTGAATCACACTCAATCATTAGAGTTAGCTTTTCTGGTTGCCGAAGAGATTGCCGCTTCCAACTAGCGAGAGCGAATAGTCACCGATTGGCCAACCTTTAGAGTTGCTCCAACCGCTTCCGAAACCCCGGTCACTCTTTTTATTCCGTAATCCTTAGTCAACCATTTTGTGTCGATAATGACTTTGAGTCCGAGTGATTCAAGAAGAGATTTAGCCGCCAAAATTGTTTCACCTTTCACGGCTGGCATTTTTACCGTGGCTGGACCTTTACTGACAATTAATTTCAAGGATGAACCTTTGCCAACATCAGTTTCGTCTGGAATGATTTCTGTGACTTCGTTCTTGGCGTAACTAGTTGAGAACTTGTATTCGATTGTTCTAACCTGCAAACCGGCGGCCTCCAAAGCCGCTTTGGCAACATCCTTTTGCAATCCTTTGACTAGAGGAATTGCACCTAAGGATATTTTCAAGTCAACTGGACTACTCACCGCAAGTTTGGTTCCAGAAATTCCGGAATATGAATAAACCGCTCCGACAGGATAATCGGAGTTGAACCATTCGGTTACTTGGCCAACTCGCAATCTAGCTGAAATTACTAGAGCACTGGCAGTCACCAAGTCTTTGCCAATCAGGTCAGGCACAGCAACAAATTCTTTGCCCTTTGAAATAAGCAGCGTCAAGGCAGAGCCCTTAGCCACCAATACTCCGGCAGTGGGTTCACTTCCAATTACAATGCCTTTGCTGAAGCTGTCGCTGAATACTTTTCTGATAGAAACCTTGTCGGTAATTGAACTAAGGCTTTCGGTGGCCTGTGCTTGGGTCTGATCGACCAGGTTAGGAACCGATACTAGAGCCCCAGGGCCGGCGCTGAAATACCAACCTGAATAAGAACCGAGGGTAAGAGCAAGCACGCTGCCAATGAACCAGCGCAACGCAACAAGTTTTGAGCCGTGCTTTTGGAACGGTTCTTCTTGCTCTGGTAAGTCTGCAATCACTTCGGTGAAATTAATATCCTCTGGCATGATGATGGTTGCTGAAGTGTTTGGAAATGATTCCTCACTTGAGGCTAATTTTTCTAGAACTTCAGCAGCATTTTGTGGCCGGTTGATTGGTAGCGGTTCTGTGCACCAGAGCATCAGTTCATCTAGCCTGTGGTTAGCAGTTGGGTTCAAGGACTTAGCCGATGGCACTCGCTCAGCGGTGTGACGGAAGGCTACTTGCATGGGGTCTTCGCCTTTGAAGGGTTGTTGACCGGTCAGCATCTCGAATACCATGATGCCAAAACTGTAAACATCACTGGTAGCTTCTGTTTTACCTCGGCGGATGACTTCGGGGGCTAAGTAGGCAACTGTGCCAACCAGTGATCCAGTATCGGTGTCGGCAGTTAGCTCACGAGCTAGGCCAAAATCGGTTACCTTGATTCGTCCATCGTCAGCTAGCAATATGTTTTCAGGTTTCAAATCGCGATGAACAATTCCATTTTCGTGGGCCTGCGACAGTGCCGACAGAACAGCTTTGCTAACCTGACGGATTTGTTCAGGTGACAGAGCACCAAAATCACTCAAAGCTTGACGAAGAGTTATACCTTTTACTAGTTCTAAAACAATGAAGGCATTTCCGTTGTCATCGCCTTGGTCATAAATGTTTACTAGGTTCGGGTGATTTACCTTGGCAAGCATTCTGGCTTCACGGAAAAATTTGTCTCGGAATACTGGGTTTTCAGATAAGTGAGGGTGAATAACTTTTATTGCCACTAACCGTTCAAGTTTTTTATCTATTGCTGAATACACTGTTGCCATACCGCCACGGGCGATAAGTTCTTCGACCTTGTAACGGCCAGCAAGTTCAGTGCCTATCAGATTACTCACTATTCGACCTTATCTGATGTATCCATGCCCACGCAGAAGGCTCCCAAAGCGATGCGCCTTCGGCGAAGTTTTCAAAACCTATTTGCTCAAGGGTTTCCAATACAGATTTGTATTGGTTGTTTAATTTTGCAAGCCGGTCAATTAATTCATCGCGTAACGATTTATTGCCAAGTTCTGGTTGCAAACCACTGCGCTGCATTTCAAGACACAGTGCGATGACAGATCCATACTCAGTCACACCATTTTCACTGGCTTTAGCAACCAGGTCCTTTGCAATTGACATAGAAGTTTCACTTAGTGCTACCAAATTGGGACAGGTTAATACATCATGTGAAATCGGTATCACCAGTTTTGAACCAGCTGCTACCACTGAATTCCAACTCAAATTGTTTGCTGTCAAAAGTGCTTGAGTTGAGATGCCATGAAACGCTGCTATTCGATTTAGTTGATCTCCTGGTTTCACCCTGTGATAACCGTGAACGAGGCAATGCTTTGGAGCTTGATTGGAGTCAAACTCAGGTTGATTTGTTTTGGCCTGCAAACTCAAGTAAGTACCTGGGTACAACATGGCGTTTTCACCTAGGTCGTTCATAGCTCTCAAACTTTCAACCGTCAGTCCGTATTTAGTAGCAATGGAAATTAGCGACTCTCCCAGAGCAACAATATGTTCCTGAGGTAGCGGTGCACTTGTTTGTTCTTGAACGGTTTCTGGGATGATCAATTTTTGACCAGGGTAGAGGATGCTCTGAGGGGTAAGTTGGTTAGCCTCCAGCAGTTCCGCCAGGCTCAGTTGATACTGTAAAGCGAGATCGGCCAGGCTTTCGCCGAGAAGGTAGATGTGAACCTTAGGGCTTTTTTGGTTTGATGGTCCAGAGTTCATAATTCCTTGAATGGCAGGGCTTAATTATCGTGCCACGAAGCTAGCCAAGATAGCAGGATATGGCTTCGGTGTGGCAATCTTTACTTGTGGTAGATCCTTTAGATCAAGTAAGCCAGTGGCTAAACATAACTGAAGCGGCAACTCTGCTTGGTGTTCAACCTGGGAAAGTTCGACGCTATATAGAAGAGCATCAACTCATCGGGGTAAAGCGCGAAGGTGTGATGAAGATTCCAGCGGAAAACATTGTTAACGGCGAACCGCTTCCATCCATCAGGGGAACAATATTAGTTTTACTTGACGCAGGCTTCAGTTTGGAAGCTGCTGTCAATTGGCTTTATACCAAAGACGAAATTCTTGGTAATACTCCTATGGAATCCCTAATTGCTGGAAGAAAGTCTGAAGTTCGAAGGATCGCCCAGTCGCTGGCTCTTTAGGCGTCGCGGTGGATAACTTTCAGCGATAACGCTCGTAGCATCTGCTTTGCAGACTCTTCTAGCTCCGCTTGATCTAAGGTCTCTAAAGCTCGATCGCCTAGCTCTGCCATCATGCGTTCTGTTTTATCTAACGCTCCAGATTCTTTGATGACTTTTTGCAAGAATTCAATTTGTTCGTTGGTAAGTTCTCTACTGGTCAAAAGTTCTTCCACAGTGGTGACCATTGAAGGTGAGCTCTCAGCTAATGACTCTTTGGTAAGTCCTATCAAAACTGTTCGCTTACCTTCTCTAAGGTCATCGCCAGCAGGTTTACCAGTGACACTTGGATCACCAAATACACCGAGAACATCGTCCCTGAGTTGGAATGCGATTCCCAGGGGAATTCCGAATTGAGTGAAGACACCTAATTCAGATTGATCAGCCCCGGCAAAGGCTGCCCCAATTCTCAATGGCGCTTCAATGCTGTATTTAGCCGTCTTGTAAAGAATTACTTTTTCTGCTCTAACTACTGCTTCGTGGATGTCTCTGGTATTAGCTGCATTTTCTTCCAACACATCTAAATACTGTCCAGCCATGACTTCAACTCTCATCAAACTGAATTCATCACGACAGGCAGCTTCAACAGTTTTGTTCCTCGAGTGCAGGAGTGCTTGACCAAAAATCTCACTCGACCAGCCGAGCATTAAATCTCCAACTAGAACTGAACCCGCAACACCAAAACGTTCTTTCGAGCCAGCGTACTTTCGTTGCTGATGAAGTGTTTCGAATCTTTTGTGTACCGCTGGAGCGCCACGCCTAGTATCAGATTGATCCAGAAGGTCATCATGCACCAGAGCAGCTGCATGGAACATCTCCAGTGATGCACCAATACCAACTATGCCTTGCAAATCTGCTTGAGTGATTTGGGTGTCCTTTAGGCTACTAGCCCAGGCGTAATAGCAAAAGAGTGCTCTGAATCGTTTTCCGCCTTGCAACAAGCTTCGGGTGTATTCCACCACAGTGGCTAAATCAGGTGAGATCGCTTCAAAATCACCTTCTTGCTTGTCACAAAAGGCATCCAGAGTGTTCTGCACCTGGCTTAGAAACTCGTCTTTACTCAACACTGGAATAGCCTAACTGCCCAGAAACTAATAGCATTAAAGCGGAGGCGACAGTGAGTCTAAGTGACAAAGAACGACAAGTTTTAGAAGAACTTGAGCGACAACTAACGGGGGCTAAGCCTAAAGCCAAGGGCAAGCCCGAACAGGCTTCATCTCGCCCCGCCAATTATGCATTGCTCTTGGTCCTTGGATCACTTTTAGCCGTTTTCGGACTAGGCATCATGATTTTCTCCACTTCTAGCCACCAGATCTGGCTAGGTGTATTTGCATTCCTGTTCATGCTTGTTGGGCTCTATTTGGTCAGTCAAAACTGGTCCTCAAAGGCCATCAAAAACGGACAACCTTCAAAAAAGCCGAAGGATTCAAGGGAAAGCCTGCTGCAAAAGCTCTGGGATGAGCGAAATAACGGCAAGTAGTTACTAGGTTTTTAGGCCCCAGAGCAATCTGGGGCCTTCTTTTTATCCAAATTATCGTAATTTTCTAGTTTTATATTAAATTCCCTCCACTTCTTTCACCCTTGATTTAATTGGGCAAGACACGCCAAACTAGAACAATAATTGCTTAATTTGACAATTTGTGGATGGAAGTGGTGTAATGTGGAGATGACTACCAAAGGTCTAGAGAGGAAATGGGTAGCAGATGTTTATCGGTACTAGCTATCCCAAACTTGATGACAAATTCCGGCTGATTCTTCCGGCTAAATTCCGTGATCGTTTAGTCGGTGGCGTCATTTTGACTAAAGGTCAAGAGAACTGCGTGGTTGTCATTACTAGAGCCGAATACGAACGTCGCGCAGAAGCGTTGACCAAAGACGTAGTGGTGGGAACTCAGGAATATAGAAGGCTTACTCGCCATTACTTTGGTGACGCCGATGAGCAAACCCTGGATAGCCAGGGTCGAATTCTGATCGCTCAGGGTCTTCGTGAGTGGGCAGGACTTGGCAAAGATCTAGTTGTTGCCGGTGCGGGTAAACACATTGAAATTTGGAACCCACAAAAGCGAGCCGAATTTATGGCTGCTACTTCAGAGGAATTTGCAAATTACAGCGAAGGGGAGGTGGGGCAAATTTAGTTGCTAGTTGCTGGTCTCCAGCTATTTGTCTTATGACTATCTTCCCCGAAG
>DDPP01000075.1:8503-9025 GCA_002342255.1 Micrococcales bacterium UBA2465 | reverse complement strand
GTCACTGAAGACAAACAAGCAGCAATAGATCATGCAAAGAGCTTTATAGATAAAGGTATGGGCATTCTTGTTGAGGAATTCCTAGATGGTCAGGAAGTTTCTCTGTTCTTTGTTTCTGATGGAACAACTGTTTTTCCGCTAACCCCAGCTCAAGATTTCAAAAGAGCTTTCGATAACGATGAGGGCCCAAATACTGGTGGCATGGGTGCATANNCCAACGGTTAGAGAGATGGCACAGCTTGGAACTCCTTTTGTTGGTCTTCTTTACTGTGGACTGATTGTTACCAGTAAAGGAATCAAAGTAATCGAGTTCAATGCACGCTTTGGAGATCCTGAAACCCAAGTAGTGCTTAGAAGGCTGGTTAGCCCACTAGCATCCCTATTACACGAAGCTGCAACTGGACAACTTGCAACAACACTAGAACCACAATTCAGTGATGATGTTGCGGTAACAGTGGTTTTAGCTAGCGAAGGTTACCCAACTTCAAGTGCACCGGAAAGAGCAATAACTGGTTTAGTTGA
>DDPP01000075.1:7416-8460 GCA_002342255.1 Micrococcales bacterium UBA2465 | reverse complement strand
GGTTCTCACTATCGAAAAGACATTGCAGCCAAAGTTGATGAGGGTAAAGATGACTGAAGTTATTCCTGGTTGGCACCATGTATATAGCGGTAAGGTTAGAGACCTCTACGAGTCAGATGACCCAAAACTGAATCACCTAATTCTTGTTGTTGCTTCAGATCGCATTAGTGCTTTTGACACTATTCATGAACCAAACATTCCTAATAAAGGAAAGTATTTAACTGAACTAACTAGATGGTGGTTTGAGAAACTGCCAGTTGCTAACCACACTTCAAACGAAGTTGAAGTTCCAGAGCAAGTTACTGATAGAGCAATGATTTGTTTGAAGCTAGAAATGCTGCCAATTGAGTGTGTGGTTAGAGGATATATCTCTGGCAGTGGCTATAAAGACTACGTAGCTACCGGCGAAGTTTGTGGTGTGAAATTGCCTGCAGGTTTAGAGCAAGGCGACAAACTACCCGAACCTATTTTCACCCCTGCATACAAAGCCCCAGTAGGTGGCCATGATGAGAACATCTCTTTTGAAAAAGTAGTTGAACTTATCGGTGAAGAACATGCCAACCAAATCAAAGAACTATCTGTAGACATCTTCAATAGAGCTAGCGAACTTGCCGAAAAGGCAGGTTTGATTCTTGCCGATACCAAGTTTGAGTTCGGCATCAACCCTGAAACCAACGAGGTAACCCTTGCTGATGAGGTGCTGACCCCAGACTCTTCCAGATACTGGTCCAAAGCAGCCTGGGAAGCAGGCAATAGAACTGACAGCTTCGACAAACAACAGGTTCGCAACTGGCTAGCAGCCAACTGGGATCCAACCTCTGGTTCTAAACCGCCAAGATTACCTGATGAAGTAGTTGAGCAAACTACTGTCAAATATGGCGAACTGGTTAGCAAACTCAAGAGCATCCACTAGCAAGGCGACAAAGCTGGTCTAGTTCACCAGATAAACTAGACCTGTTCTAAGCCCCCTTTTGAAGCCTTTCGGAGCGTAGCCTTGCCAAAAATCATTGTTGAAGTAATGCCTAAAGCAGACCTTTTAGACCC
>DDPP01000075.1:0-7354 GCA_002342255.1 Micrococcales bacterium UBA2465 | reverse complement strand
ACAGTGGAGAACTAACCCAATGAGAATTGGTGTTGTTACTTTTCCAGGCACTTTAGATGATCGCGATGCTAAACGTGCAGTTCGTTTAGCTGGAGCGGAACCAGTTTCTCTTTGGCATGCAGACACAGCACTACAAAATGTAGATGCTGTTGTCCTACCAGGTGGATTTAGTTTTGGTGATTACCTCAGGTGTGGGGCTATTGCAGCGCAGGCACCAATCATGAAAACGATAATTGATGCTGCTAATGGCGGTTTACCAGTTCTAGGTATTTGNNGAACACCAACACTTTATCTGTCGTGATCAAAAACTGATTGTTGAAAATGTTAATACTGCATGGACAAATCAATTTGAACTTGGTCAAGAAATAACCATCCCACTAAAAAACGGTGAAGGCGGTTATATCGCAGACGAAGAAACCCTAAAGCGTTTAGAAGGCGATGGTCTAATTGCCTTCCGCTATTCAGAAGTAAATCCAAATGGTTCAGTAAACAACATTGCTGGTCTTAGAAATGAAAGAGGCAATGTTGTTGGTTTGATGCCTCACCCAGAGCATGCTGTTGAACCAGGTTTCGGGCCTGACACTGCAATTGCTATGCGATCAGGTGTTGATGGTCTGCAATTCTTCAAGAGTGTTATCAACCAGGTGGTGAATGCTTGATGGCTAAGAAAGTTTCACTGGTTGACACAACTAAAGCTGCAAGTAAATCTCCCGACAAGGTCCAGCCTTGGAAAGAACTAGGTCTAAAGCAAGAAGAGTATGACCGCATCAAAGTTATTCTGAATAGAAGACCCACTAGCGCTGAACTAGCAATGTATTCAGTGATGTGGTCTGAACACTGCTCTTATAAGAGCTCAAAGATTTATCTAAGACAGTTTGGTGAAAAAGTTACCGATGAGATGAAGAAGAATCTCATGGTCGGTATGGGTGAAAACGCTGGTGTTGTTGACATTGGTGAAGGGTGGGCCGTTACCTTCAAGGTTGAATCTCATAACCACCCGAGCTACATCGAACCATTCCAAGGTGCTGCTACCGGTGTTGGCGGTATTGTCCGTGACATTCTTACTATGGGTGCCAGACCTATCGCAGTTATGGATCAGCTGCGGTTTGGTGCTCCTGGCCACCCCGATACTGCGCGAGTAGTAAACGGTGTTGTTTCAGGTATTAGCTTTTATGGAAACTGTTTAGGTTTACCAAACATTGGTGGTGAAACTGTTTTTAATAAGGTTTATCAGGGTAATCCTCTGGTAAACGCCTTATCGGTTGGGGCACTTAGACATAATGACCTAAAACTTGCTAAAGCTGACCACCCGGGCGATCTAGTAATCCTTTTTGGTGCTCGAACCGGTGCTGATGGTATTGGCGGTGTCTCGGTATTAGCATCTGAAGCTTTTGATGCTGATGGGCCTTCAAGAAGACCTGCTGTTCAAGTTGGCGACCCTTTCGCTGAAAAGGTTTTGATCGAGTGCTGTCTAGAACTATATGCAGCTGGTGTTGTTGCAGGTATTCAAGACCTAGGTGGAGCTGGTTTGTCATGTGCGACAAGTGAACTTGCATCTAATGGTAGAAGAGGAATGCGAGTTCAACTAAAGAACGTCTTGCTAAGAGATGCATCTCTGACTCCTGAAGAAATATTGATGAGTGAATCTCAGGAACGCATGATGGCTATCGTCCCTAAGAAACATCTAAAAGCTTTTACCAAGATTGTGAACAAGCACGAAGTTGAATTCTCGGTGCTAGGTAAAGTTATTCGCGAACCTAGACTCTACATCAACTGGGGTAAAGAAGAGATTGTTAGTGTTCCACCTAGGTCTGTAGCTCATGATGGTCCGGTTTATGAAAGACCTGTTGCATATCCAAAATGGATTGACACACTAAATGAGAGATCAGTAAACAAACTAGGTTTAGCCAGAGCACAGAATGCAAGTGAACTTGCATCACAGCTTGTTCAAGTAGTTTCTTCACCGAACCAAGCTTCAAAGAGTTGGATTACTGACCAGTATGACCACTATGTTGGCGGTAACACCGCATTAGCAATGCCAGATGATTCAGGTATGGTTCGTGTTTCAGAAGACAGTGGTTTAGGTGTTGCCATAGCGACAGATGCAAACGGTAAATATTGCCAATTAGATCCATACGCAGGAGCAAAGCTTGCTCTAGCTGAAAGCTATAGAAACGTTGCAGCATCTGGTGCTGTTCCGATGGCTGTTACCAACTGTTTGAACTTTGGTTCACCGGAGAACCCTGAAGTAATGTGGCAGTTCAAAGAGGCAACTGCAGGTCTTGCTGATGGCTGTCTTGAACTAGGTATCCCGGTTACCGGGGGTAACGTATCTTTCTACAACCAAACTGGTGACACCGCAATCTACCCAACTCCAGTTGTTGGTGTTCTAGGTGTAATTGATGATGTTGCTAGAAGAATTCCTTCTGGTTGGCAGGATGAGGGAAACAACATCTATCTACTAGGTATCACTAGAGATGAACTTGATGGTTCAGCCTGGGCTGAAGTTATTCATGACCACCTAGGTGGTAAACCACCTGTGGTTGATCTGGCTAAAGAAAAAGAACTTGCGGAACTTATGCACGGAGCTAATCTCCAGGGGCTTATAGCTTCAGCACATGATCTATCAGATGGTGGTTTAGCACAGGCTGTAGTTGAAAGCTGTTTGAGATTCAATGTTGGTGCAAGAATCTGGCTAATCGAGCTAATTGAACGTGACCGAATCGACCTAACCGCAGCTCTATTCAGCGAAAGCCAAGGACGAATGCTTATCTCTGTTGGTAGAGAAGACGATGTGAAGTTTGTTGGACTTTGTGAAGCTAGAGGCATTCCAGTACTAAGAATTGGTGTTACCGACAGCGTCAAAGAACTTGTAATTCAGGATGTTGCCACCTGGAGCCTAGAAGAGCTTAGAAACTCACATAGTGCAACTATCCCTGAGTTGTTTGGGTAACAACAACTCCATACCTGACTGGTTTTCTTGAAAACCTTGAAATAAGACCGCGTCCCGCCCAAAAGTGTATAAATATTTAACCAATCAGTGTTATGGCCTTAAATGTCACTGGTTTCTGGCAATCTGGATTCTAAGCGCTAAATAAAGGGATTCATGTATATAAGAGATTCGCTTTGGTCTTTCAACACCAGAGATCTGATGAGGGCATCATCTTGTGAGCACTGCACCAAATTATCGGTTGCCAGATCTCTGGGCTTGGCAGATGTTCTAGAGCGCCTGAAGCCCTATGAGGATGCCCTAGAAGAAGCTAGATTAGCCGGCGAAGACAAGACTCTTGCCCAAAAATATGGGGTCATTTTCGAAGCTCTATTGGTTTCTGAACTGTTGGCATCCGTGCCAGCTGGGGTGGTGGAAAGACCTGCTGTAGATGGTGATTTGAATCAGACCATTGACCTGATGAAAGCGGGCGTTCCTGTTATCTATCAAGGTGGGTTAAAGCGGGTTTACAACGGCACTATTTTTAGCGGCAAACCAGATTTCCTGGTTAGACAAGATTGGGAGCTTGCTTTTGTTGAAGGAAGGCTGATTGTACAAAAAAAGCGAGGAGATCACCCCACTGGAAACAAATACACTGCCTGGGATGCCAAATATGGGGGTAATGCTAAGCCTGCTTATTTGTTACAGGTTGGTTTATATGTTGATGCACTGGATGACTTGGGGTTCAAGGCGGAAGGTTACCGACATGGCTTGGTTTTGGGTTCCAGAACTATCGATAGTTTTGAGGAAATCGAAATAGTTCCAGCCATGAGATTGGCTCGTGAAAAAATAGTAAACATAGTGTCAGAAACTAAATCTTCAGAGTTTCTCCAAGAACTAAATGCCAAGAATCTTTCTTGGCACTGTCCAGCTAAAAGCAATTGTGAAATCTGTGAATATCCGGAGCTATGCATTGATGACCGTGCACTAACAGATGATTTAGTGCAAGTCGCTAACATAACACAAATGCAAATAGCAAAGCTTTTAGGAAATGGGATTTCCACAATGAAGGCTCTGGCTAATGCCAGTGATGATCAGCGACCATTCAGAATGACAGAAGACACATATAACAAGATTCGGATGCAAGCCAAGGCTCAGGTTGAATCAAGAGAGTCCGATTCACCGGTATGCCATCTCATGGCTGATCCAATGATTCAATATCTACCACCTAAATCGGATCTAGATATCTTCTTTGACTTTGAGGGTTTCCCCTATTACACCGAACGTGGTGGTCTTGAATATCTCTTCGGTAATTATGTTTGGGGTGAAGGAAAAAACGAAGGGAAGCCTTTAGATTCACTTTTTACTGAGTTCTGGGCGCACGATAGGCAACAGGAAAAACTTGCCTTCGCTAATTTTATGGAGTGGGCTTTAGATCGGATGCGCAAAGATCCAAATGCACACATCTATCATTACGCTAGCTACGAAAACTCTGCACTCAAGCGTTTAGCAATGCGCCATGGCATCTTCGAAGATGAGGTGGCTTGGCTAATAAAAAATGGTCGACTGGTCGACATGTATTACATCGTCAAGAATTCTTTGATAGTTGGTGAGGAAAGTTATTCAATCAAGAAGTTGGAGCGTCATTATAACTTCCAGCGGTCAGCAGAAGTTACTAAAGCTTCGGCAAGCATCGACGAATACGATAGATGGCGAGAATTACAAAACTTAGTGCAGAACCCTGATTTAGATTCTGCCGAGCGGCAAAAAATCCAAGCTGAAGCAGATCAGGTATACCGGGAACTCAGGCTCTATAACTTGGAAGATGTCTGGTCAACCAGAGAACTTTACCGCTGGCTTGCCTCGATGCCTGGAGCTTGTAGCAAATACGGACAATCCGAATCTGATGATTCAGATGAGGAGGAGGGGCATCAAAGCCTAAGTCGCAGCGAATTGCAGCTAATAGAGTTGCAGGCTCAAACTAAAGCACTATTTGATAAGGTCGAAAATTGGCCTTGGGGTAAGGATTTAGAAGCGGACTACCGAGCACAGATTTGGCTAGCTCTCACCCACTCCATTCTTTTTTATAAGCGTGAAGAAGTGATGTTTTGGGCTGATGTATCAATGCGGGTTTCCATGGATGAAGAAGCCCTTTCTGAGGATAGAACCGCTGCTTCGGTCAGTGACGTAATCGAAATCTCTAGGGAAGTGAAAACCAGCCGGGAAGGCGAAGAGCGTTTGGTGATCACTTATGAAGGATGGTTGCCAGACAACGACTTGTTTACCCCAGAAAAAGGAATGCGAGTGGCAGTTGCCTACCGCGGCGCTGGCAATCAGCAGAACCGAGACTACGGTTCGGTCGTGGAATTCGAATCAGGAAAGGTCACTTTCCAAAGAACCATCTCCAAGAAGTCAGATATCTATTTACCAAATGCGATAGTCGACATCACCAACTACCCAACCACCGCAAAACAACGGGAGCTTCAAACTTTAGCTGAAGAAATCGCAAGCCAGTGGGGAAGCCCGATTGAACAAGCTCCTGTGGGTTTTGCCATTATGGATCTTCTAATGCGTCGCAACCCTAGGCTGAAGAACGGCAAGAGCTTAGCCCAAGCTGATGTCGGCAACTATTTACCAGCCGTAATTGAATCAGTTGCTTCACTGGATAATTCAGTTTTAGCTATTCAAGGTCCGCCGGGGTCGGGTAAAACCTATCTAGCTTCCCGAACTATAGCGAAACTAATCGCAGATGGAAAACGGGTAGGTGTTACGGCAAATTCACATTCAGCTATTGAAAATGTTTTAGAAGCATGTGTCGAAGCAGGTGTTGACCCTTCATTGATTATCAAGGTTCAAAAAGAAGGAGAGGTTCGCCCGTGGGAATCCCGCAAAGACACCGCTCCGGTTGCCACGTGGCTTCGCAATCAAACTGGCGAGTTCTTAGTTGCTGGAACATCCTTCTTCTTTTCTAATGAAAGAATTCGCGAACATCATCTTGATTACTTGTTCATAGATGAGGCAGCCCAGTATTCGCTTGTGGACTGCATGGCGGTCAGCGGGATCGCTGACAATCTGGTTTTAATGGGTGATCCACTACAGCTGCCGCAAGTAGTGACCGCAGTGCATCCTGGTGGAGTTGAAAACTCAGCACTAGGTCACTACATGGGAGAATTTTCTATTCTTCCACCGCAGATGGGTTACTTCATTGAGGTCACAAGGCGACTTCATCCAGACATCAACCACGCAGTCAGTTGGTTGGCTTATGAGGGAAAGCTCAGATCGCATCCCGACAACGTAAAACACAACATACTCGGTCACGACACCGGTCTGATTACAGTACCCGTCCCCCATCACAGCAATTCAACTTCAAGCACAGAAGAAGCCCGGGTGGTAATAGAGCTAGTGAAGTCATTACACGGCGCAGAAGACCCAAGCAACGTGTTGGTTGTTGCGGCTTACAATGCCCAGGTTGATCTAATCAGGGCAGAGTTGGATGCCCATGGTTTGATGGAAGTGATGGTGGGCACAGTAGATAAATTTCAGGGTAGAGAAGGCTTAGCAGTTATTTACAGCTTTGCTGCATCGTCAAGCATGGACGCTCCAAGAGGTTTAGAGTTCCTGCTAGACAGAAACAGACTTAATGTGGCAATCAGCAGAGCAAAAGCGACCTGCTACCTGGTTTTTAGTGAAACTTTGCTCCAAAGTAGTTTCCGAACCGTAGCTGAGGTAAAAGCCATCAGTCGTCTAGCTGGACTGCTAGAAATAGCTGCTAAATAGGTTCTTTGCCGCAATCAAACATGTCTACCCGATGTTTGCAGGAGCGGTCAAAAATTATGTAACTTCCCCGTGGAGCTTTCTTCGCTTCTACCGTGTGAGAAGAACACATGAACTCAAATTGCCCACAATTAGGGCATATGAGGCGATGGGTAGCAACTTCCAGACAGTCTTTGTAATCACAACTAACGTTGAAATCCAAGTGTTGGATGTGATCTAAGTCAAAGTATGTATCAATACTTGGGCCGGTTGGTAGTCCAGACATATTTACTATTTTAAGCATGAGCAGAATCAACTAAGACCAAATTAGACTCAAACCATGAAGAAATTCCAACATTTCCTAGAAGTATTCATTTTTGGTGCCCGCTGGCTCTTAGCCCCACTTTATATCGGGTTAGTTGGAGCCTTAGCCCTATTGCTTTGGCGGTACGGTATTGAGTTTGTCCACCTTGCCGAAGGAATTAACGACAGTGATGCCCACATGTTCACCCTTTCACTTCTAGGTTTGTTGGACTTAGTTTTGCTAGGTAACTTGGTTTTGATTGTTTTGTTCGCAGGTTACGAAAACTTCGTTAGCAAGATCGAAGCAGCTGAGAACTCTACAGACCGACCATCATGGATGGGAACTATCGACTTCAGCGGACTAAAACT
>DDPP01000052.1:15134-20610 GCA_002342255.1 Micrococcales bacterium UBA2465 | reverse complement strand
TCGTCCACCGAGTTATCGATAATTTCCCAAAGACAGTGCATTAAGCCTCGACTGTCGGTAGAACCGATATACATGCCTGGGCGTTTACGGACGGCCTCTAGTCCTTCAAGGACTGATAGATGTCTGGCTGAGTAATCGTTTTCTGGCATGGTCTAAGCCTAGATAACAGCCGAGGCATTGACCTTGACTGACACCCTAGCTATAAAAACTATTCGCAGTTAGCGNNTACATACCAGGGCGCTTACGAACAGCGTCTAATCCTTCAAGAACGGATAGGTGTCTGGCGGAATAATCGTTTTCTGGCACGGTCTAAGCCTAAATAGTGCCAAACAGATAAGTCATAACTGACACCCTGACCATAAAAACTATTCGCAGTTAGCGAAATGTGGGCAAAGTTGGAATAAATGAAGCACCTAATGTGTTGTTATAGACATGGAGGCAAAAATGGAACAGACAGAAAATACAGAGAACGAACAAGACCAAGAATTAGCAACCGAAGCCTTAACTCCTTCTGACCGCTGCGATGTTTGTGGCGCTCAAGCATTTATCCGAGCCGTTCTAGCCTCTGGCGATCTAATCTTTTGTGCTCACCACGGTATGGCTAATCAGGAAAAGCTAAAGCCAATTGCAATCCTTTGGCAGGACGAAACAGACAAAATCAACTAGTGTTCAAAAGCAGTGTGCCTGCTAAGTTTTGCTAACCTGTCCTGCTCATCTAACCTTTGATTTCTGATTGTAGTGTCGGCCCAACCGAATTTGGAAATTAGATCATCAGCAAGCTCTGGATTTTTGGCTAGCAATGGTCCATGCAACAAAGTCAACAATGCATGATCATCGAAAATAAATGGTTCAAGCGCCGAATCGGTGTTTATGTAACCAACTATTCCATTAACATCCACGAACTCGCTCCTATGGGATGCTGGCTTCGCGGCCGACACACCCCGAACTTTCGAAAATCTCTCATAACCACTAGCAACAGCAAAGATAAATGAACCATTGTCGCAAGCTTCTAAAACATCGCGAATAAGATCTGGTCGCTTAGCGTCGATGTGTGACCAGGCCGCGAGGGAACCGTGCCCAAGAAAAATGAATTCATAGTTAGTTAAGTCATCGTTATCGTTTACAGCGATTACTTCAGACTCGACTCCACGTAACTGTAATCGTCTTTGCAAAACCAGTATGTTGGCTTGATCGCCGTTGAGGTTTAGGTGCTCTGGGTAAACCGTTGCTAACTTAATCTTATTAACCACGGTCAACATCCTCCGGATCTATAAATCCAAGGTGTCTTCTAAGCCTGCGCATGGCGTCAGCGCTGTAGATGACGGTCTTTATTCCATCTTTAGGAGTGGGTAGTGCTAAGAAATCGGAGATGGCTTTGAAATAATCGGGCTCAACTCTTGAGACAGGAACATTGTTGTAGGACAGGACCAAGGCTGCATCGGCATAATTAAACCCTGAAACTATAGACACACCACTGAGCTTCGAATAGTCAACAGTCCACAGCCAAGATGGATCGTGGACATCCCGGCCAATTGCGAAAAGAATTTGTTCTGGTGATCCGTTTAGGTTGTCTAGGTTAACTTGGGTGCTAATCGGGTTTTGCACGAGGATGAACTCAACCGGTTCACCGTTTATTTCTCGAATTTCGCCTCGTGAAAATACTGGCGGTAATTCATTCAAGGTTTTGATAGTCAAACCTGAATCGAAAGAAGTTCCAAGGATTTCGTGAGAAACAGCGACGGCAGCTGCCGCATCCATGGCGAAGTGTAAACCTCGACTTGGTAACTCAAATTGCAGTTTGCCAACTGGCGTATTCAAACTGACTTCCATTTCCTGAAGTTGAGTTACCTGGAATGCTGGATTAGGCGATTCGAGTTCAGGTTCATAGGTCTTAGCGTAAGCAAGTTTGCCAGTAGAAGGCGTTGTTCCAAAAAATTCAAGATTTGAAGAAGATTTACTCGAAACTATCATCAGACAGTTTTGGTCATCTGCGTTGGTGATGATCTTCGATTTGGTTGCCGCAGCAACCAGTTCGAGCTTGTCTCTTACGAAAGCTGGATCTATGAATCTATCTAGTTGATCTTCGAAAACATTGAGAATTACGGAAATGTTAGGCTTTACTTTAGTCACCAGAGTCGCCGCATGACCTTCGTCCATTTCAATAATTGCAATGTCAGCAATTACTCTGCCGAATAAGTTGCCGGATTTCACGATGGTCGAGAAGAAACCCTGTTCGATGTTGGCCGTGCTTGGATTAGTAAAAACTTTGAGCCCATGAGCTCTGGCTATTGCCACCGCCATTTTGGTAGTTGTCGATTTACCTGCAGTCCCGGTGACGATTACTAAACCCTTAGGGAAACTCTGAAGGGTTCTGGTTACTAGATTTGGGGCTAATTTGCTAACAACTAAACCGGGTAAAGCAGAACCGCCACCTGGCCTGACTAACCTAACCGCGAATCGAATCAGGCGGCCTAAAAGTATTGCCGGGAAGTAGCGCAAGAGCTAATTCTCTTTGATGAAGTCCCTAAGCCATTGGGCTCGTGAGGGGTGTTTTAGCTTTGACATAGTCTTGGCTTCAATCTGTCGAATTCTTTCACGGGTGACACCGTGCTCCTCACCTATCTGATCTAGAGTTTTCATCACACCGTCACCAATACCGTAGCGGCTTCTGATAACGGCAGCTTCCCTGGGAGTTAGAGTGTCCAGAAGGCGTTCAATCTCCCGCTGCATGATTCGGAATGCCACAGCATCAGCCGGCTGGATTGCCTCGGTATCTTCAATCAGATCGCCGAACTCGCTGTCACCGTCCTCGCCAAGCGGAGTGGACAGAGAAATGGGTTCGCGTCCGTATTTTTGGACTTCAACCACTTTTTCAGGAGTCATGTCCAATTCTCTGGCGAGCTCTTCTGGGGTTGGTTCGCGACCCAAATCCTGAAGCAATTGTCTTTGCACTCGAGATAGTTTGTTAATCACTTCAACCATGTGCACCGGAATACGAATGGTGCGAGCTTGGTCGGCCATAGCTCTGGTGATAGCTTGACGAATCCACCAGGTTGCATAAGTCGAGAATTTATATCCCTTGGTGTAATCGAATTTTTCTACTGCACGAATCAAACCTAGATTTCCTTCTTGAATTAGATCTAGGAACTGCATACCTCTACCTGTGTAGCGTTTTGCTAAAGACACAACCAATCGAAGGTTAGCCTCCAAGAGGTGACTCTTGGCTCGCTGACCATCCTTCACCACCCATTTCAAATCTCTTTGCATGTCACGGCTGAGTTTTCTGTCTGTAGCTAATTTCTCCTCGGCAAATAAACCGGCTTCGATTCGTTTGGCAAGTTCAACTTCTAGTTCAGCATTAAGTAGAGCAACTTTACCGATTTGCTTTAGATAGTCCTTTACTGGGTCTGCAGTTGCACCGGTGATGCTTGTGGTTTGAACTGGAATGTCATCATCGTCTTTATCAGAGATAATCAACGCACCTTCAGGTACGACAATTTCCTCTTCCTCTTCTTCTTCCGGTTCAACTACAACTTCTTCTATTGCGGCATCAATTTCATCTACTACAGCTTCAGCTACGAGCTTTTCTGGATCAAGGTCATCTTCCTCATCGTCGTCTTCGAAAGGGAGATCTGCTACCTTCCCTTTGGTAGGCGTAATCTTTTTCTCGGGCTTCACGGATGTCTTGGCGACAACCTTTGATCCCTTGGCAATAGGCTTAGCCGCCGATTTAGTAGTGGGCTTAGCAACTGGTTTAGAAACAGCTTTTTTGGAAACAGGTTTTGCAACAACCTTTTTTGTAACCGGCTTGGCGATTGCCTTTTTTGTTGTCGGCTTGGTAGCTGCAACCGCTTTCTTAGCCAAAGGCTTCGCTGGTGTTTTACTAACTGACTTGTTGGCAGTCTTAGAGCCTGTTTTGGCCTCAGCCTTTTTAGCAGCCGGCTTAGCAACTACTTTGGTGGCAACCTTGGAAGCCTTTGCCTTTGTCGGGGTAGCATCAGTCCTCTTCGGAGCTTTCACCGAAGTCGACTTAGTTGTTTTTTTGAGCATTAGACCTTCCGACCCATTGTCTGGGACCGTGCTGATTTTTCGGGTATTACGAAGACCCAAGTCAAATCCTGTTTAGGAGATATTGGGCCTCCCGTCAATTATGCCACCTCAGCTCAGAATCACGGTCAGGTTAGGGCTAGTAGGCATAATCTGAGACATTAACTAATCAGAGGGGCGGTTTATTCCACACTTTGTGCTGTTGATTCAATAAGAAATCGTCTACGTTCGACTGCAAAGAAGATAATTCCGACTAGAACCACTAATAATTGAACACTGAAGCCCCAACGAAAGCTTTCCACGGTGTATCGCTCAGTGCCACCGTTGGCTAGGTGGTTTAGGTCAATAACCAAACCGGTCAAATACATCATGATGAAGGTGGCTAAGAAACCGCCGACATTTGCAAAACCATTAGCTGTGCCCAGTCTTGATTTGGAGACAATGTCTTTGGAGAAATCGAAGGCAATCATCGATGCTGGTCCCCCGATTGAAATCACGAGGAATGCCAGATAAAGCAAATAAGCAGGAATTGGTGCTGTTTGTACGACTATCAAAATCCAAGTTAGCGTCGTCGCAGCTACCACAAAATAGACCATTGCAGCCCGCTGCTGGGGTCTTTTGGCACACCACGATCCAATCAAAGGTCCAGTTATGAAGCCAAAAAATACCATCGAGGTCAGTGTGAAAGCTGCAAAGTCATGACTTTGACCTTCGGCAGTTACAAGAAATGGAACAGCCCAAAGTAATGCAACAGAAGTTGTGGTCGGTTGCGTGACGAAGTGGGTCCAGAAGGCCATTCGGATACCTGGGTTTCGGACGTTTTCAACCAACTGTGACACAGCATGGCGCAAGGATTCTGCTTGAACCTGGACCTCTTCTGGATGAGCATCATCCGATGTGAAGGCAATTATTAGGCCAAGGGTAACGATAGAAGCTGCTGACATAATTGCAAAACCTGTTGTCCAACCGATGTTTTCCAACATGAACCAAAAAGGAACTGCTGAAAAGAATTGACCAAGCTGGCCGCCCGACGAAATGTATTGCTGTAGCTTGGTGCTCTTCTTGCCGCTGTACCAACCGTTAACCATGCGAATCATGGAAATGAAAGTGAAACTGTCCCCCATTCCCACCAGCATTCGGCCTAAGACTGCAAAACCTAAACTAGGGGCGAAGGCAACTATGAGTTGGCCAATAGCCATAATAAGAGCACCGGTAGCCAAAAGTTTTTTAGCTCCAAAGCGATCAAGCAAAACCCCAACTGGAATTTGCATGGCTGCGTATACCACTAGCTGGAAGACTGCCAGCGTAGCTAGCTGCTGGGCGTTGGTATGAAATCTCTCGGTTGCAAGGAGCGTGGCAACACCCAAACTTGATCGTTGCGAGACGGCAATAAAGTAGGCGATGGCTGCTATGCCCAACACCAAACTAG
>DDPP01000052.1:9404-15103 GCA_002342255.1 Micrococcales bacterium UBA2465 | reverse complement strand
CGAGCCAGATAACCTTCAAGTTCGGCAGCTATAGCATCAGCATCTGGAACTTCTCTTGATTTAGGTTTTACTGGACCCATTCCGTTTCCAGCGCGTTCGGATTGGAAGCTTTTCTCTAGACCCTCTACCATTCGAGCTAAATCAGGTTTATCTGCCATCTCACTGGTGATCCTGCGAGTAAATGTGGCGGCTCTATCTCTTAGTTCATCTGTTGGGAAAACTAAAGCCAGATGACCGGAGATAAGCTCCAGTCCTGTAACAGCAGACGCTGGGAACTCCGAATCGCTCAAGTAATGTGGCACCAATAAAACGAATCCAGTACTTGGATAATTAGCCCCGGACAATCTAAATTCCAGCAAGTGCATGATGTTGCCTGGAACTGCTGTTCTAGGTTTCCACTCACTGTATTTGTCTATAACTTCCTGTTGGTTTCCTGAAACAGTTATGCCCACCTGCCTGGTATGCGGGATGGGAAAAGGGATTGCATGCAGCCAAGTTAGATCTGCAACATCGAAGTAATTGAAGAGTTCCTCAATCGAATCAGCAAAGGCTTCCCATTTGAAGTCTGGTTCGTAGCCATTTAGAAAGAGGAAAGGATTACCTACCTCGTCCCAAACCAGATGCAGGGCTAAGCTAGCCGGCTGGTAATCGGAGATGTGGTCTTGCTCAAAGAACATCACTGGGCGTCTCGACCTGTAATCGAGAAGTTGGTCGTTATCAAAGTTAACCAAGGTTTCGTATTGTAAGTTGCCTAGGATGTGGTCAGCGACCTGTTGCATTGTTGAACCGGCATCAGTGAAACCAGATATGGCGGCAAGAAGGTGGAGACCAGCTGGGACCTCAATGTCCCAGTTCGCAAAGGTAAATAACCTATTCTCCGACTCCATGTTCTTATTCTACTTTTGTCTGGGTAACATGGTTTCATGACTTCTATAACAATCAAACTCTCCAGAGCCGCAACCAAAGCCAGCGACGATTCGATCATCATCTACGCCGTAAAATCTGACGACAATGGGGCGCAGCTACTAGGTAGCTCGGCCAGCAATCAGACACTAGAAACTCTAAATCTAAAAGCACTAGGGGTCACAGGTGCAGTGGAATCCAGCCACCGAATTCCAGTAGCCGGACAAACAGCCGGGCTAATTGGTGTTGGCAATGGTATTTCTTCTACGGCTAATGCGAGAGAAATCGGCGGTGCAATTGGAAGAGCATTCAATGATCACAAGAACGTGATTCTGGATATGCCGATTGCCTCTGCCGAAGAATTAGCTGCCTTACTAGAAGGTATTTGCATCGTTCAATACGATTACAACAAATACAAATCAAACTCCAAAAAACCTTCACTAAAAAGCATCGAGGTCATTACAAATCTAAACCTGAGCAAGTCACGGCTAAATCGAGTCAAGATTTTGACAGAAGTACTCAACCAAACTCGTGATTTAGTGAACGCACCAGCTAATGATCTTTACCCGAGCAAACTTGCAGACATCATCAAGACTCAAGGCAAAATCCCAAATGTCAAAGTTGAAGTTTGGGACGAGAAAAAACTTGAGAAGGAAAAATGCTCCGGAATTCTTGCCGTTGGGCAAGGTTCGGTGCGCGCACCAAGAATGATCAAAATTAGTTACACCCCGGAAAAGAGCAAAGCTCACCTTGCCTTGGTTGGCAAGGGAATTACTTTCGATACCGGAGGTATTTCGCTGAAGCCTTCCACCGGAATTCTCGGAATGAAATATGACATGGCTGGAGCAGCCACCGTTGCCCAAGCCACCTTCGCAATTGCAAAACTAGGTCTGCCAGTTGCCGTCACCGCATTCATGTGTGTTGCCGAGAACATGCCATCAGGCTCAGCTGCAAGGCCAAATGACGTAATCACTTTCCGTAACGGTAAGAGTGTCGAGATCACCAACACCGATGCTGAAGGTCGTCTGGTGCTAGCCGATGGTCTGATTCTTGCTTCTGAAATGAAGCCAGACCTAATTGTTGACGTTGCAACACTCACCGGAGCAGCTCGGGTAGCACTTGGTAATCGCTATACCGGTTTGATGGGCGATGACGCATCGGTCGAGACCGTGAAGAACGCCGCGGCCGAAGCCGGCGAATTGGTGTGGCACATGCCTCTCCCAACAGAACTATTTGAACTGATCAAGAGCGACATCGCTGACCTTATGAATAGCAGAGTTGGTAATCCATCTGGTGGAATGTTGGTAGGTGGGCTCTTCCTGCAAGAATTTATCGGCCATGACAAGTCAAAAAAGCGCTTGCCTTGGGCACACTTAGACTTCGCCACCGCTGCTAACAATGATCTTGCACCTTACGGTTATACAGTCAAAGGAGCTACCGGAGCCATGGTGAGAACTCTGGTTTCCATAGCTGATCATCTAGCCACCAAGAAGAAATAACCATCTAGTAATCTTTATAAGGTTGTCCATCAAATAGGAGCAAAATTGGCAGAACACAACTACGACCTCGTTATTCTTGGCGGCGGTTCCGGCGGATACGCGGCGGCATTGCGCAGTGCCCAACTCGGGCTCAGTGTCGCTCTAATCGAAAAGGACAAACTCGGTGGAACCTGTTTGCACCGAGGTTGTATTCCAACCAAAGCACTTTTGCATTCGGCAGAAGTAGCTGATGTTACTCGTGAGGCAGCCAACTATGGAATTCATGCGACCTTCCAAGGTGTTGACATGTCAGCGGTCAACAAATACCGCGATGGAATTATTGACAGACTTTTCAAGGGACTTACTGGTCTCGTTGCGTCGAAGCCAATCACTGTGGTTGCAGGTGAAGGTCGGATGGTGGGCCCAAAGACTATTTCTGTTGGGGCTGACACATACACCGGCAAGAACATTGTTTTAGCTACTGGATCATTTAGCAGAACTCTTCCAGGTTTGGAGATTCAAGGTCGCGTGATGACCTCTGAACTTGCCTTACAACTGGACTTCGTTCCTTCAAAGGTGATTGTGCTTGGCGGTGGAGTTATCGGTGTTGAGTTCGCATCTATCTGGAAATCTCTTGGAGCAGATGTCACAATCATCGAAGGCTTGCCAACACTTGTTCCAAACGAGGACCCTTCAGTTTCCAAAGCACTTGAGCGAGCTTTCCGCAAGCGTGGCATCAACTTCAAAACAGGAGTTAGATTCTCTGGTGTTCAGCAAAGTGCGACCGGTGTGGTAGCCACTTTGGAAAATGGTGAAACTTTTGATGCTGAAATTATGCTGGTCGCAGTTGGTCGCGGTCCAAACACCGCAGGTTTCGGTTATGAAGAAAATGGTGTAAAGATGGATCGCGGTTGGGTGCTAACCAACGATCGTCTGGAAACATCGGTTGCTGGAGTTTACGCAGCCGGCGACATCGTGCCTGGTTTGCAATTAGCGCATCGTGGATTCCAGCAAGGAATTTTCATTGCCGAAGAGATTGCTGGTCTTCGTCCAGTTGCAATAGATGAGCTAGGTATTCCTAAAGTTACTTACTGCGAACCTGAAATTGCCTCAGTGGGCATGAGTGAACCCAAAGCTGCTGAAACGTATGGTGCCGAAAACATTTCTGTTTATGAATACAACCTCGGTGGTAACGGTAAGAGCCAGATACTCGGCACTGCCGGTTTCATCAAGTTAATTCGTAAAAACAACGGGCCGGTCATCGGTGTTCACATGATTGGATCGCGAGCTGGTGAACAGATTGGGGAAGCGCAGTTGATTGTTAACTGGGAAGCCTACCCAGAGGATGTGGCTACCCTAGTGCACGCCCACCCAACTATGAACGAAGCACTTGGCGAGGCACATTTGGCTCTAGCCGGT
The DNA here is from genome assembly GCA_002342255.1 of Micrococcales bacterium UBA2465. Lineage (GTDB taxonomy): Bacteria > Actinomycetota > Actinomycetes > Actinomycetales > Microbacteriaceae > Rhodoluna. The sequence goes on along the minus strand of DDPP01000052.1, from coordinate 11,303 downwards.
AAACCTCTGCACGCCCACGCCTAAACTTGAAACTGCCCAAAGGAGTTAATTAAAATGAGTGAAGTAAAACTTCCAGCACTAGGTGAGTCTGTAACCGAAGGAACCATCACTAGATGGTTGAAAAAAGTAGGTGACTCCGTCGCTATTGATGAGCCCCTGGTAGAAGTTTCAACGGACAAAGTTGATACTGAAATCCCCAGCCCCGTCGCCGGTACCTTACAGCAGATTCTGGTTCAAGAAGATGAAACTGCTGCTGTTGGCGCAGTTCTGGCAATAGTTGCAGACGGTGTTTCTGCGACTGCCTCAACTCCTACCCCAGATCCTATTGCTGAGCCAGTAGCAGCTCCTGTAGTTTCAGAAGCACCTGTTGTTATGACTCCTGTTGTTACTTCAGCTCCTACTGCTCCGGCTACCGAACCAATCGCTCAAGCCCCCCTGAATCTTCCTGTCTTCACTCCACAGGTGAATTCACCCGCCCCCGTCCCCGCGGCACCGCAGACAGTTCCACAGACTTCAAATGAACCTGCCTACGTAACACCGCTGGTTAGAAAAATGGCTGCTGAAGCTGGAGTCGATCTCAGTTCAGTTTCCGGCACTGGTGTTGGTGGACGAATTCGCAGAGAAGATGTTCTCTCTGCAAATACAACTTCTGCAACAATCGCTCCAGCTGTCGCGCACACGCCAGCGGCAGCTTCCAACCTTCGCGGAACTTCAGAGCCTATGTCTAGACTCCGTAAAGTTTTAGCTGAACGAGCTGTAGCGTCAATGGTTTCAACCGCACAGCTAACTACAGTTGTTGAAGTTGACATTACTAAGATTGCTCAACTCAGATCCAAGGTTCAAACTGAATTCACTGCCAAAACTGGAGTAAAACTAAACTTCATGCCGTTTTTCTTTTTGGCTGCGGCCGAGGCACTTAGATCGCACCCAAAGATCAATGCCAGCATCGATGGCGAGAATATTGTTTACCACCCAAGCGAGAACATAAGCTTCGCTGTCGACACCGAGCGTGGATTGCTAACACCAGTCATTCGTGATGCAGCATCACTTTCACTAGGCACCATAGCTCAACAAATTGCAGATTTGGCTGCTCGGACTAGAGAAAACAAACTCAAGCCAGACGAGCTTTCAGGTGGCACATTCACGCTAACCAACACTGGATCCCGTGGGGCACTGTTTGACACTCCTGTGGTATTCCTTCCCCAGTCAGCAATCCTCGGTACCGGTGTAGTCACCAAGCGACCTGTTGTTGTAACAGATGAAAATGGGCAGGACAGCATCGCCATTCGCAGCATGGTCTATCTAGCTCTTTCATACGACCACAGACTGATTGATGGTGCAGATGCAAGTAGATTCCTGGTAGATGTTAAGACTCGACTCGAAGAGGCAAATTTCTCTGGAAACATGGGATTCTAAATCTTCTTAGAAACAACAACACCTGCCCTGGTTTTCCAAGCACGGTAACTGACTTTTCTACCATCACAAAACCTTGTGGTTTGCAGAATTCGGTATCCACCTATTCCTGCACTAACCTCAACTTTGAATCTCTCGGTGTTGTATTTTGTCACACCTTTGGTCAACTCTGAGAACGATACAGTAGCTCCTACAGGGAATTCGGCGGAACAGCTATGGTTATTAGTTTGCTTGACCTGAACATTTTTCGAGACGGCTGCGTTCATCGTTGGGAAAACGAATAGTACTGGTAGCAAACTTAGCCATAACATTTTGAGTCTCCGCTTAGCTGGTTGAAAGCCAGTCAATGGATCCAGTTGCAGAGGTCGCCGATTGGCCTTAACCAGCGCCTTTAGAAGCGACTTTGAATCTGCGTCGATTTCTAATAAAAGAGCAACTTTTCCGCTTCTTAATTTGACTGGAACTGGGTCACCTTTGATTAGCCGG
>DDPP01000052.1:0-9382 GCA_002342255.1 Micrococcales bacterium UBA2465 | reverse complement strand
CTTGAACCGCCCGCTCTTCTGTCTCTTACTTCCCACAACGTTCCGTGAAAACGCCAAGCCACCTTCCGCATAATCGCAAAGTGCCTAAGACTGGGCTGTCTCTTGAACATCTGACGATTCTTCTGGAGGATGCAATTTGAGAGTTTTCTCTAACGAGAAAAGTGGAAAACTATGGATTTCTGCTTATTTGGGGAAAGATTTAGAATTGAACCATGCCCAGCTTCGAAGTCATCGGACTCGCCCCTAACTTTGTGGATTACGAGGAAGGCTGGGAGCTTCAGAGAAAAATTCACTCAGAAGTAGTCTCTGGGGAAAGAGAAGACACAGTGCTTTTGCTCGAGCACGGAGATGTTTACACTGCCGGCAAGCGAACCGAAGCTGAAGAGCGTCCACTCGATGGAACACCGGTAATAGATGTCGACCGTGGCGGCAAAATCACGTGGCATGGACCCGGCCAACTAGTTGGTTACCCAATTATGAAACTCCCTGACCCAATAGACGTTGTGGGTTATGTTCGCTGGATGGAACAAGTTCTGATCGACACTATTGCGGAATTCGGACTTTATACCGAAAGAGTGGCTGGTAGATCAGGAGTTTGGGCCCCACTAAATGGTTCACATGTCAAGGTGGCTGCCATTGGGATTCGAGTAGCCGAGAAAACTACGATGCACGGTTTCGCTTTGAACTGCAATAACTCGCTAAAACCATACGAAACCATCATTGCCTGCGGTATCAAGGATGCTGCAACAAGTACGATTAGCGAGTTGCTACAAAAGGAAATTACTCCTGCTATGGCTGCTGAAGTTGTTCAGAAACACCTAACCGAAATTTCGAAAGTAGCAAAGTGACCCAGGAACCTATCGCTCCCAAGAGGATGCTCCGAGTTGAAGCTCGCAATGCCGAGATTCCAATTGAGCGCAAGCCGGATTGGATTAAGACTCGCGCCAAAATGGGTCCAGAGTACCAAGCGCTCCACACTTTGGTTAAGACTGAGGGTTTACACACTGTTTGCCAAGAAGCAGGATGCCCCAACATCTATGAGTGCTGGGAAGACCGGGAAGCGACTTTTCTGATTGGTGGGGCTCAATGCACACGTAGATGTGACTTCTGCCAGATTGACACCGGAAAGCCCGCAAACTTCGACCCAGACGAGCCTAGACGCGTTGGTGATTCTGTAAAGCAGATGCAACTTCGCTATGCCACCGTTACCGGTGTTGCTCGCGATGACCTTCCGGATGAAGGTTCCTGGCTGTATGCAGAAACTATTCGCCAAATTCATAGGCAATCGCCTGGCACTGGAGTTGAAATCCTAGTTCCTGATTTCTCCGGAAAGCCTGAATTGCTGCAGAAAGTTTTCGATGCTAAGCCAGAGGTTTTCGCCCATAACGTGGAAACCGTTCCAAGGATTTTCAAGCAGATCAGACCTGCTTTCCGTTATGACCGCTCACTTGATGTAATCACTCAGGGTCGCAATGCAGGATTGGTAACCAAAAGCAATCTAATCCTCGGTATGGGTGAGGAGATTGAAGAAATAGTTCAGGCCTTGCACGATCTCTACGAGGCTGGGACTGACATCATCACCATCACTCAATACCTAAGGCCTTCAGCTAAACATCACCCGGTCACCAGATGGGTGAAACCGCAAGAATTCGTTGAGTTGAAAAAGGTTGCGGAAGATATCGGATTTCTTGGTGTATTGAGCGGTCCATTGGTCAGAAGTAGCTACCGAGCTGGACGTCTCTGGGCGCAAAGCATGATAAAGCGTGGAGATGCAATCCCCGAACACCTCCAACACCTCGCTGAAGCTGCAATTACAGACGGCTTTAGTCAAGCAGTTAATTAGAAAGATAATTAGGCTAACAACATGGCAAAAGACAAAAAAGAAAAGGCACCAGGTTTATTCGCTCAATTCCGTGAGGGAGTTACTTTCCTCAGAGCGGAAAACCCGAAGGCTGTTCCCGTATCAATCTCTTTAGGTATAGCAATATTTTTTGCACTTTCACTCATCGGTTTCATCATGTCCGGTGGCTTCATTATCGGCATAGCTCTCTGGATAGTCCTTGCCGTTGCCACCGCTTACCTTTCCACGCTGTTGCTGATCACACGAGCAACCAACAGAGCTGTATACAAAAAATATTCAAGTGAACCTGGACGTTTGAGCTTGGTAGTTGGCTCACTGACTAGAAGAACTTTTAAGGGCAGTAACCAACCGGTAGCAATTAACCCTAGAACGAAGGACATGATTTTCCGAGTGGTTGGTCCTGCGGGAGTAATTTTGATGGGCGAAGGCGCGCCAACCAGTACCAAAGCCATGCTGGAAGATGAGCGTCGAAAGGTGCAGAGAATGGCCACTGGCGTAACTGTGACAACCTTCTATTGTTCTGAAACTGATGGCGGTGTCCCACTTCTGCAAATGGATAAAAAGGTTAGAGCGCTCAAGCGAACCATGAATAAGCAGGAGATTTTTGCGGTGCAAAACCGTTTAGCTGCTATGGATGTTCGCTCAGGTTTGCCGATTCCTAAGGGTATGGACCCCATGAAAATGCGACCATCCAAGAAAATGCGCTAAATTTCCTAGTTTTTACATTCTCGAAACATAGCCAAGACCGGTCTGAAACCTTCCAAAGATAGTGTTCTGAGTAGGCGCGAAACCAGCGCAACCACCTCAAAACTAAGGAATTGCATAATGTTTAAAACTCCTGCAGAAGTATTAGCTTTTATCAAAGAAAAAGACGTCAAATTCCTCGATGTTCGTTTCACTGACCTCCCTGGTGTTCAACAGCACTTCAACCTTCCTGTAAGCCAAATCGACGAAGATTTCTTCCGCAACGGCCAGCTGTTTGACGCCTCATCAATTCGTGGCTTTGCTTCGATACATGAATCAGATATGCAGCTGATCCCGGATGTCTCTACCGCTTACCTCGATAGTTTCAGAGTGGAAACAACCCTGGTCATCAATTTCGACATATACAACCCACGCACCAATGAGATTTATGCCAAAGACCCTCGTCAGGTTGCCAAGAAAGCCGAAGCCTATTTGGCATCAACCGGTATCGCTGACACTGCGTATTTCGCTCCAGAGGCAGAATTCTTTATCTTCGATGAAGTTCGCTACGAGACCCGAGCAAACACCGCTTACCACTTCGTTGACTCAATCGAAGGTGCATGGAACTCAGCCAGAGAAACTGAAGCAGACGGTGGACGTAACCTAGGTAACAAGACTCCATACAAGGGTGGTTACTTCCCTGTAACACCTGTTGACCACCTCGCTGACATTCGTGACGAAATCGTTTTGAACCTTGAGAAGTCTGGGCTATCTGTTGAACGAAGTCACCACGAAGTTGGTACTGCAGGTCAGTGTGAGATCAACTACAGATTCAACACATTGCTACAAGCTGCCGACGACATTTTGAAGTTCAAGTACATCGTCAAGAACACTTCTTATAACTACAACAAGACGGCTACCTTCATGCCCAAGCCACTATTCGGCGACAACGGTTCAGGTATGCACGTTCACCAGTCATTATGGAAAGATGGCAAGCCTTTGTTCTACGACGAGAGCGGCTACGGTGGTTTGTCAGACATCGCTCGCTGGTACATCGGTGGAATACTAAAGCACGCACCAAGCCTGCTAGCTTTCACGAACCCAACGGTAAACAGTTACCACCGTTTGGTTCCTGGTTTCGAAGCTCCCGTGAATTTGGTTTACTCTGCTGGTAACCGTTCAGCCGCTATTCGAATTCCTATGACGGGAACCAACCCAAAGGCAAAGCGTATCGAGTTCCGCGCTCCAGATGCCTCGGGTAACCCATACTTGGCCTTCTCGGCCATGTTGATGGCCGGTCTTGACGGAATCAAGAACCGAATTGAACCACACGCTCCAGTTGATAAAGACCTCTACGAACTTCCGGCTGAAGAACTCAAGGACATCCCTCAGGTGCCCGGTTCGCTGGAAGAAGTTCTGAAGGCCTTAGAAGCCGATCACGAGTATCTTCTAGCAGGAGATGTATTTACTAAGGACCTAATCGAAACTTGGATCGAATACAAGCGTGAAAAAGAAATCAAACCTTTTGCCCAGCGTCCGCACCCATACGAGTTCGAACTATATTACGGGGTCTAAAAAGAAGCAGACGACAGTGGGTTACCCAAGGTGACCCACTGTCGTCTTATGCGAAGAATAGCCTCTCAAAAACCATTCGCGCTCGACGAGTTTTAGCCAAGTAATCCTGTTCAAATTCACTTGCCGCTCCACTTGAATAGCCGAGCAATCTAGATATTGCCTCAAGCTGTTTCCTGTCTATCGGCAAGATGTCATTCTTTTTCCCAGCCCAGAGAACCATGGCAGATCTAACTCTTGAGCAGAAATTCCAAGCCTCTTCCAACACTCTGGCATCGTGAGCTTCAATAAGTTTTTCATCAACTAAACGATTGAGTGCAATTAAGGTATGCGAGGTTCGAATTGTCGGGTGGGCCTTACCATGTTGGAGTTGGAAGAGTTGGACTAACCACTCGATGTCACTGAGCGAACCTCGACCGAGCTTTAGGTGACGTTTCGGATCTGACCCTTGAGGAAGTCTTTCGTTTTCGACACGTGCCTTAATTCTCCTAATTTCCATAATGTCACCAGCAGAGAACTGCTCGGGGTAACGATAGCAGTCAACTAAATGATCAAAACCATTTCTAAGTTGTGCTGAACCAAAAATCATTCTGGCTCGAAGTAATGCCTGGTTTTCCCAGAGATCGCCCCAGCGTGAATAATACGCTGCGTAAGAATCAATGGAACGGGCAATCGCCCCGTTTTTTCCTTCTGGACGCAGATCCAGGTCAATTTCAAAATCAAGTTGGTTGTCCCTGGCAAGTTTTCTGATTTCACTAATCACCTGCTCAGCAGTTTTTTGTGCAAGATCTCTATCTACTCCGGCAGCGACGTCGTAGATAAACATCACATCAGCATCGCTTCCAAAGCTTAATTCACCACCACCGAACCTACCCATCGCGACCATACCAAAATCGATTAACGAGGCGGCATCGCTTCTGGCCACCACCTTCTCAGCAAGACTTGATAAATACCACTCGGTTAGGTCGGTAAGACCTTTGGCAAGAACCAAAAAGTCAAATTCATCCAGAATTGCTCCTAGCGCTAGACGCAGAGTCTCCCTGCGTCTAATTGATCTAATGATTTGGGCAAATTGCTCAAGCTCCTGGTGTCTTCCGGCTATCGAAGCTGATTCCATGTCTAAATCAGCTCTAGTTCTCGGTTGCAAACTCTGGCTCTCTTCCAACCAAGCTGCCGCTTCCGGATTTATCTCGAGCATTTGGGTGGCAAGTCTCGAATTAGAAAGAGCTGTGGTGAGCCGTTCAGCTGCTCCACTAGAGTCACGAAGCATTCTCAAATACCAATGCGACTCACCTAGGTTTTCACTAAGCCGTCTAAAGGAAACTAGCGCTGTGTCCGGATCCGTCCCGCGTCCAAACCATTCAAGCAAAACTGGCAACAACTGCCTTTGAATCTGAGCCCTCCGGGAAAGTCCAGAGGTCAGGGCCTGAATGTGTTGAATTGCACCAAGCGGATTAGCAAATCCAATTGCAGCAAGACGGTCGGTAATTTGTTCCGATTGAAGAACCAAGCCGCCATCTGCGGCAGCAACCGCGGACAACAGCGGTTTGTAAAAAATTCTCTGGTGCAATTGTCGAACTTGCAGTTTAACTTCTTGCCATTTTTCGAGTAAATCCTTTTCTGACCAGTTCGAAACTAGCGAGCGGGCAACAGATCGCAAAGCTGAGCTCTCTGCAGGCATCAGATGAGTGCGTCGCAAATTTATAAGTTGAATCCGATGTTCTAAGACTCTAAGAAAGCCATAATGATTGGCAAATTCTTGACCATCTTGTCGACCGATGTATCCTCCCTGAACCAATTGCTCAATAGCAGTGAGAGTGTCCGGAGCGCGAACCGAATTGTCTGAGCGACCGTGCACCAACTGCAGTAGCTGCACGGTAAATTCAACATCACGAAGACCGCCGGGCCCGAGTTTTATTTGGCGATCTGACTCTTCTGCAGGGATGTTTTCACTAACCCGTTTACGCATCTGCTGGACAGATTCAACAAAGTTATCTCGTTTACTAGATGCCCAAACCAGTGGTTCAACTGCTGCCTTGTATTGGCCACCTAGTTCCAAATCTCCGGCAATTGGATTTGCCTTCAATAAAGCTTGAAATTCCCAATTTTCAGCCCATTTATCGTAGTAAGCCAAGTGTGATTCCAAGGTTCGAACTAACGCTCCAGATTTACCTTCAGGTCGCAAGTTTGCATCGACTTGCCAAAGCGCTGGCTCTATATCTGGTTGGTCCATCGCTCGCATCATGCGGGTGGCTAGCTTTGTTGCGATGTCGAGCATTCGCTCTTTTGAAAGTGATTCGCTATTACTTTCAGCCACAAAGATGACATCGACATCGCTGACGTAATTGAGTTCTCCTGCGCCGCCTTTACCCATACCAATAACAGCCAAGCGAGTGTTCTCTACTTCAGTTTCATCAAACTTGCCGAAGGTAGTCGACGTGACTAATTCCCGACGGGCCAGCAATAGCCCTGCATCTAGTGCAACAGAAGCTGCTTCGGAAAGTGCTTTGGTAACTTTAGCCAGACCGACAATCGGATCTGGTTGAGTCAAGTCCCAGATTGCTATCGCCAGGAGGATTTGCCGGTAGGCGATTCTAATTGCACGCAGTTGCTGTGAGGTTTGTTCAACTTTTTCATGTTTGGCGAAATCGAGACTCTGTTGCATCTGAGTAAAGGTAGGTAGCGAGGGTTCGCCTTCAAAAACAGCTAACGACTCTGGGTGCCGTTTTAGGAACTCGGCAAGAGCCTGTGATGCCCCAGCTAGCTTCACTAGCCGTAGGAAAATATTTTGATTCAAGCAAATCCGATAAACAACTTCTTGGTCCAACTTTGCCAACTCAACCAGAAATGACAGGGCTTGATCAGGATTGCTTACCTTTTGGAAAGGTGCCAAATCTGGCAGTAGCTCAGGAAGTATTGCAGAGAGCTCATCTAGGTTCTTGATGCTGAGTTCAAGATCAGAAAATCCATAGTGAGCCAAAAGGCTGAGCGTTTGCCCAGTTTGTGGCTCTTGAGCAGACATTAAAGTATTTCTAAATTGGTCTTCAGTTCAAACGGAGTTACCTGTGACCGGTAAGCGTTCCACTCGGCACGCTTATTGGCTAGGACATAGCTAAAGACGTGCTCCCCTAAAGTTTCTGCCGCCAGCTCTGAACCTTCGAGCTTTCTAATCGCGTGATCCAAAGACGTTGGCAATGGCTGAATACCCATGGCACGACGCTCAGAATCGGTCAATTTCCAAACATTGTCTTCTGTCTCCGCTGGAAGTTCATAGCCTTCCTCAATACCTTTCAAACCGGCCGCCAACATCAGTGCGTAAGAAAGATATGGATTAGCTGCAGAGTCGATGGCTCGGTATTCGATGCGCGAGGACTGGGATTTGGTCGGTTTATACAAAGGCACACGAATAAGTGCTGAACGATTGTTATGTCCCCAGCAAACAAAAGAAGGAGCTTCACCGCCACCCCAAAGTCGCTTATAAGAATTGACATACTGGTTGGTCACCGCTGTGATTTCCGGCGCATGACGCAATAATCCGGCGATGAAACTCTTGCCTGTCTTAGAAAGGTGATACTCACCTGAAGCGTCAAAGAACGCATTGGTGTCACCTTCAAATAGTGACATGTGCGTGTGCATTCCCGAACCAGGATGTTCGGTAAAAGGCTTAGGCATGAAAGTCGCATAGACCCCTTGCTCCATCGCAACTTCCTTGATTACTGTTCGGAAAGTCATGATGTTATCTGCGGTTGTCAGAGCATCGGCATATCGAAGGTCAATTTCGTTTTGACCGGGTCCACCTTCGTGGTGACTGAATTCAACCGAAATGCCAAGTTGTTCCAGCATGCTCACAGCTCTTCTTCGGAAATCATGTGCTGTTTCACCTGGAACATTATCGAAGTAACCGGCCTTATCTACTGGAATCGGACCTTCAGGACCAACTTGGGAGGACTTTAGCAGGTAAAACTCAATCTCTGGGTGGGTGTAAAAAGAAAAACCCATTTTGGCAGCCTTTGCCAAGGCCCTTCTCAATACGTTTCTTGGGTCAGCTGAGGCTGGAACTCCATCAGGGGTGCTGATGTCACAAAACATTCTGGCGGTTGGATCTGTTTCGCTGCGCCATGGCAGTATTTGAAAGGTGGCTGGATCTGGGTGGGCGAGCATGTCCGACTCATAGCTTCTGGCCAAGCCTTCAATGGCTGAACCGTCAAAGCCGATACCCTCGGCGAAGGCATTCTCAATCTCGGCAGGGGCAATTGCCACGGATTTCAGAGTTCCAGCAACATCGGTGAACCAAAGTCGCACAAACTGCACATTGCGCTCTTCAATCGTGCGAAGCACGAAATCACGCTGTTTATCCATCAAAAAACCTTTCAGATTCCCAACTACTAGGCTAGTGGTTGTGAGCAAAGTTCGCCTAGCCCTAGCCCAAACCAACCCCACGGTTGGCGCTATTTCGAGCAATCTGGAGCAAGTTATCCAAGTTATTGAAAAAGCGGCTGATGGCGGAGCTGAAGTAGTAGTTTTTGGAGAAATGGCAGTAACTGGCTACCCGGTTGAGGATCTTGCCACCTCTGAAAAGTTCTTACTCGACAGCGAACTTGGTGTGAAGAATCTCGCCGAAACTTTAGCCACTAAAGGTTTAGGTGCAGTTACCGTCGTCATCGGCCATCCAGCCCTAGCTTCAGCTCAGGAGCAAACCGGCTGGGCCATTGCTCAAAACGTAGCGAGCGTCATCCAGAACGGTGTAATCACTGGACGTTACGCCAAACATCACTTGCCGAACTATTCAGTTTTTGATGAATATCGCATTTTTGTATCAGGAAACAATCTGCTGACTTTCAATGTGAACGGTATCAACTTCTCTACTGTTATCTGTGAAGACATTTGGCAATCTGGGGGTCCAGTAGCGAAACTTGCCGATAACAATACCGATGTTTGCCTGATCCTAAATGGTTCTCCTTTTGAGGTCGATAAAGATGATCGGCGTTTAGCTCTAGTTAGCGATCTAGCCAAAAAGCACCACTGTGCCGCTGCCTACGTGAATCTGGTTGGTGGCCAAGATGACTTGGTCTTCGATGGCGACAGCATAATTGTTGATAGCAAGGCGAGACTGGTAGCCAGACTCAAACAATTCAAAACCGACTTAGTACTTCTGGATGTTGAAGCTAAAGATGAAATTAGAGTTGTTGGCGATCATCACCTAACTAAACCAAATGACAATTGGCAAGTCTGGAATGCACTAGTTCTAGGATTGCGCGATTACTG
>DDPP01000023.1:14124-14254 GCA_002342255.1 Micrococcales bacterium UBA2465 | reverse complement strand
TAGTAAAGGTGGGCAAGTCCGTTTCTTCTGGCAGGGCGAAGATCATCACCGGTGGTGGATCAAATGAAACTGCCCATGCAATTCAGTTATACAAGGCAAGTGAAGCTGCTGGCGCTGACGGAGTAATGAT
>DDPP01000023.1:0-14111 GCA_002342255.1 Micrococcales bacterium UBA2465 | reverse complement strand
TTACTCCTTATTACAACAAGCCAACGCAGGCCGGTGTTTTAACTCATTTCAGACTTATTGCTGATGCCACCGACCTGCCAGTAATCCTTTACGACATTCCAGGAAGAACTGGTATTCCTATTGCTTTCGACACGCTTGTTCGTGCGGCTAAACACCCGAACATTGTTGCGGTAAAAGATGCTAAAGGCGATTTCGCCCAAGTATCTAGGGTGCTCAATGAAACTGATCTTTTGTATTTCTCAGGTGACGACAGCAACGTGCTACCGCATATTGCCTTAGGTGCGACAGGGTTAATTGGTGTTACTGCCAATATCGCCCCACTGGCATATCGTGAAATGGTTGATGCAACTAACAGAAATGATTTCCACACTGCCCTCAAAGTACACAACGAGTTAGAACCGCTAGTTCGTGCCGCGATGACACATGTGCCGGGCACTGTGGCTGCGAAATACATTCTTCATGGCCTAGGTCTAATTGAGAGCCCTCGAGTTCGTCTTCCTTTAGTTGGTCCTGAAGAAGCCGAAGCTGCTCGAATAGAAGCAGATATCGACAAGGTCGGCAATGTGTCAGGCCTTAACTTCACTAACTTCCGACCAGACCGCAATGCAGCCGCCGGTGGTGCCTTGCCAAAGGTGGCCGGCACCACAAGATAGGTGTTTTATGTTTGAAACTTTGCCAGCTCCACCAAAACTGAAATCTGGGCATCTGAGAATCATCCCGTTAGGTGGTTTGGGAGAAATCGGTCGCAACATGACCGTTTTTGAAATTGATGGCAAGTTACTAATTGTTGATTGTGGTGTCTTGTTTCCCGAAGAACATCAGCCTGGTGTTGATCTGATTCTTCCTGACTTGAATTACTTGCAGGATCGGCTTGATGACATCGTTGGATTAGTGCTAACTCACGGGCATGAAGACCACATCGGTGGCGTTCCATTTTTGTTGAGAATGCGGGAGGATATCCCAATATTTGGTTCTCAACTGACCCTTGCTTTCTTAGATGCGAAGCTAAAGGAACATCGCATTTTGGGAAATTCCAAAATAGTTCGCGAGGGAGATTCACAACAAGTAAAACCCTTCAACTTAGAGTTCATTGCGGTAAATCACAGCATTCCTGATGCGCTTGCAGTGGTTATCAGAACTGCTGCAGGAACAGTTCTGCACACTGGGGATTTCAAGATGGACCAGTTGCCTTTGGATAATCGTCTAACTGACTTGGCCGCTTTTGCCAAACTTGGTGCCGAAGGTTTAGATCTGTTTATGGTGGACTCCACCAATGCCGATGTGCCAGGTTTTACTCCTCTCGAAAAAGACATCGGACCAGTTATTGATGAAGTTATCTCTAGAACTAGAGGAAAAGTGGTGATTGCGAGCTTCTCTTCTCACGTTCACAGAGTTCAGCAGGTGTTGAATTCGGCTGTGGCTCACAATCGTAAAGTTGCCCTGGTTGGAAGATCCATGGTCAGAAACATGCAGGTTGCCGCTGAGCTGGAGTATTTGAAAGTTCCAGATAGTGTTCTCATTGATTTCAAGGATGCCCAAAGTATTCCGGAGAATAAAATTGTTTATATGTGCACAGGTTCTCAAGGAGAACCAATGGCTGTGCTTTCGAAGATGGCCAATGATGAGCACGAGATTGCTGTTGGTGAAGGCGACACAGTCATCCTTGCTTCCTCATTGATTCCAGGAAATGAAAATGCCGTCTATCGAGTCATAGATGGCTTAACCAGGCTTAGGGCAAATGTGGTTCATAAGGGAAATGCTAAAGTGCACGTCTCCGGTCACGCGGCAGCTGGAGAATTGCTCTATTGCTACAACATTTTGAAGCCAAAGAATGTTTTACCAGTGCACGGAGAATACCGACACTTGATTGCCAACGGTAAGTTAGCCGAACAAACCGGAATCCCAACTGAGAGAGTTTCGATAATTGAAGATGGGTGGGTAGTCGATTTAGCTGAAGGTAGGGCAGAGGTAGTCGGTCAGGTTGAGTGTGGCATGCTCTATGTCGATGGCAGCACAGTTGGCAAGATTACCGATGACGATTTGCGAGACAGAAGGCTATTGGCTCAGGAGGGATTTATTTCTATTTTTGCCGTGATTGATCCTGATACTGGCAGAGTTGTGGTTGGCCCTGAAATTCGAGCTAAAGCCTATGCCGAAGATGACCACGTTTTTGACGATGTTAAACCACTGATTGAGACCGCTCTTGCTGAAGCTGCCCAAGAGGGAATTCGAGACACTTATGCTATGCAGCAGGTTATTCGCAGAACCATAGGAACCTGGGTCAACCGTAATCACCGCAGAAGACCCGTCATTATTCCCGTAGTAATTAGCCGATAGCGTAACCCACCTAGTCCAGCCTGCCCTGCATTGACGGGGGTTGCTGTTATTTTTGATGAGATGGCTACAAGAAAACCTGCACCTCGTAAACGACCAACTCGATCCAGCGGAGCTAAATCTTCCGCTGAAAATCGGCCTAACCCAGTTGTGAGGGCCATCGCTTGGACTTACTTAGCCGGCGCTGCGATTGTTGGCTGGTTGGCTAGGTCGCTTGCCTCAGAGAAGATAGCCAGGGAAGACCGTAGAGACGGTCCACCGTTTGCACTATTTCTTCTTGGGGTTATTGGTGCAATAGTTGTCTGGTTCTTTGCTGGAGACCCTAATGCGGAACTTATAAACAACTGGACTGCTGGACTTTTCTTTGGTCAGCTTTCGGTTGCCCTTCCAGTTGTCATGATCATTTTCTCCATGTATCTGATGAGACACCCTTCTACAGTTCGCGACAATTCCAGAGTTGGATTTGGCCTGTTACTTCTTTTGATAAGCATCGCTGGTTTCTTCCAAATCAGTAGCAATATGCCTGAACCTTCAGACGGTGTTGACAAGTTGGCGAAAGCTGGAGGGCTCTTCGGTTGGCTAATCTCAGTGGTTTTTGTAAAGTCGATAACTGTCTGGGGAGCAGGTGCAGTAATTGGTTTGATTGGTCTAGCCTCGCTTTTAGTTTTGACTAAGACTGCTCCAAACAAAGTCTTCTCAAGAATTAGAGACCTCTATCAGAAATTATTCTCCGTCACCGAAAAAGAGAAAGTTACTGAAGATGCGGTTGACGATGCATTCGACGGAACTAAAGTACCTTGGTGGCGCAGATCAAAGAATGAGAAAGTTGCTTTTGAAACTCCTGTAGTAGTTGAATCGGAAACCGCAACTTTAGAAGAACTTTTTTCTCAACAGAGTGAGCAAGGTGCTGAGGCTCAGGCAATACCTGAACCTGAATATTCCGACCCAGGTCAACGCGATGTCACAGAGCCAATAGATCTAATTGGACACAGTGAAGATCTCGAACCTATCCAGCCTGCAATTGCTGTAGTTAAACCCAAGCGACCATATGTTCTTCCTCCGGCTGGCTTGCTTTCTGCCGGCACACCTCCTAAGGGTCGAACCGCCGCCAATGATTCAGTGGTTGAAGCTCTCAACTCGGTCTTTAGCGAATTCGGCGTTGACGCAAAAGTGAGTGCTTTTTCCAGAGGACCAACTGTTACCAGGTACGAAGTTGAAGTAAAGCCTGGGGTAAAGGTTGAAGCAGTCACCAGGCTGGCTGGAAACATTTCCTATGCTGTTGCAAGCAATGAGGTAAGAATTCTTGCGCCTATTCCAGGTAAGTCGGCTATCGGAATTGAAATCCCGAATGTTGATAGAGAAACTGTTTCCCTAGGCGATGTTTTGCGATCAGCCAACGCTCAAGCGAGCAAGCACCCCCTAACCATAGGTATTGGTAAAGATGTTGAGGGTGGATTCGTGGTTGCCAATTTAGCAAAGATGCCACACTTGTTAGTAGCTGGTGCTACTGGTGCTGGTAAATCATCCTTTGTAAATTCGATGATTGCTTCGGTATTGATGCGATCTAAACCTGCCGAAGTTCGCATGGTTCTAATCGACCCGAAGCGAGTCGAGTTAGCTGCCTATGAAGGTGTGCCACACCTGATTACCCCAATCATCACAAACCCAAAGAAAGCTGCAGAAGCTCTGCAATGGGTGGTAAAAGAGATGGACGCGAGATATGACGATCTAGCTTCCTTCGGTTTCAAGCACGTTGATGACTTTAATAGAGCACTGGTTGCTGGTGAATTGAAACTGCCAGAAGGTTCATCAAGAAAATTGCAACCTTATCCTTACCTTTTGGTTGTGGTTGATGAGTTAGCGGACTTGATGATTGTTGCACCTCGAGAAGTCGAAGACTCGATTGTTAGAATTACACAATTGGCACGAGCTGCTGGTATTCACCTAGTTCTTGCGACTCAAAGGCCTTCGGTTGATGTGGTTACTGGTTTGATCAAGGCTAACGTACCATCTAGGCTTGCCTTCTCCGTTTCTTCGCTAACGGATTCGAGAGTTATTCTGGATCAACCTGGCGCAGAAAAACTCATCGGTCAGGGAGACGCTTTGTTCTCACCGATGGGAACCAACAAACCGATGCGGGTTCAGGGTGCGTGGATTGCCGAAAACGAATTGCATTCTGTCGTGAGCCACGTAAAGCAACAAATGGAACCTGAGTATCGTCAGGATGTCAATGAAGTAGCAGTAGCCAGAGTTGTCGATGCTGACATTGGTGACGATTTGGATGTTCTTCTTCAAGCAGCTGAATTAATCATTTCTTCACAGTTTGGTTCTACCTCCATGCTTCAACGAAAGCTACGAGTTGGATTTGCCAAAGCCGGTCGGCTTATGGATCTGCTTGAATCAAGAAATATCGTCGGGCCAAGCGAGGGTTCCAAAGCCCGAGAGGTTTTAGTTCGCCCTGAAGAATTACCTAATGTCCTAGCTCAACTAAGAGGAGAGTCAGCAGCGCCGGCCAAGAGCGCAATGGCCAGTGGAGATTTCGAAGACTTTATACCTAGGGATTCTGGGGATGAACCTGATGATGATCCTGACGCCTGGTCGCTGACCGGAAGGCAATAGGCTAAAGACTAATGAATGTCGCAAACCTTATCACTTCATTAAGAATTGTTATCGCACCGGTCTATCTTTGGGCGCTTTACACATACTTCCAAGCCGGTCAAGATTTCAACTGGATTCTTCTTCTAGGTTTTATCGTGGTAGCAGCGTCCGATGGGGTTGATGGTGCAATTGCGCGTAAAAAAGGAATCGTCACCAAACTTGGCAAAACACTAGATCCAATTGCCGACAAAGTATTAATTGGTGGGGCGTTCATCGTTCTTTCGCTAATTGAACCGGAACTGGTGCCTTGGTGGGTTACCATTGCCATCTTGGTTAGAGAAATAGGAATCACTGTTTATCGTTTGATTGTGATCAAAGACAAAGTCATTCCAGCTGGAGCTAGCGGCAAATCTAAGACGATCATGCAGTGTATCGCCATTGGCTGGTTTATCTCACCTTGGGGATTTCAGTATTCTCAATGGCAATTCAACATTGGTTTTGGATTGCTCTATGGCGCAGTATTCCTGACTTGGTGGTCAGCCTTGAAGTTGATTCGAGAGTCCAGATGAACGCAGCCTCGGTTCTGAAAAATCTTGAGGAAAAGGGAATCAAACTTGCCCTCGCTGAATCTCTAACCGGGGGATTGGTTTGCAGTGAGTTGGTCTCACAACCAGGTGCATCAAATGTCGTCCTGGGATCTGTCGTTGCTTATGAAACTGGTCTGAAGAGCACTGTTTTAGGAGTTAGCCCCGAACTCTTGGCTCAAGTTGGTGCGATTGATCCAGAGGTGGCAATTCGAATGGCCGAAGGAGTTCGGTCTAGGTTTTCGCTTCAGCTACTCTTGGCGACTGATCTAGTTCTAGGGGTCTCGACAACTGGTGTTGCTGGACCTGAGAGCCAAGATGGCAAACCGGTTGGCTTGGTTTATATTGCTGTTTCGGGACCTAGGGGAGAAAAAGTCTGGGAAGAACAATTTTCGGGGACGCGGCAAGAGATTAGAGAACAGACCGTTTCGAAGGTTTTTGAGCATATTGGGGAATATTTAGGGCTTTGACTAGGTATTTAGGAATGTAGGCAGAATCAGTAAATTCCAAGGTAACTTTCAGCAATATTGACCATAAATGTCACTAGGAACAGGTAAGTTATCTATACGGAAACTTCAGGTTCCCGTTGAAAACCAGATAGGTTTTCATTGATTGAAAGGAGGCTCCACATGACGCTAGTACGCCAAGAAATCGGTGAAGTGCTGCGTGACCTCCGCCAACAGAAGGGTTACACCCTTCGACAGGTGGCTAGCCGGGCATCAGTTGCACTTGGTTACCTTAGTGAGATCGAGAGAGGCCAGAAAGAGGCTTCTTCAGAGATTTTGGGATCAGTGGCTTACGCCCTCGATGTCCCGATCTCAAAGATCATGCACTTAGTGGCTGCGCGATTCGAAGCTGTTGAGACCGTCGTTATTCCAGATACGGTACCAGCAGAGTTTGTCGCCAACTTTGATACAGGCAGTTACACCAACACTCACTAGACCTTGAAATGTCGGCCCTCGGAAGGAAACTTCCGGGGGTCTTTTCATTTAGCCAGGCATGCCAACAGGTATTTAGGCTCATCGCTGGGTAATCTGGGGGTGTGCGATTGAGCGACTTTCAAACCCTGATGCAGAACGAATTTGGTGTTGAATATGCAGCAGTTTTGCTTAGTGATCTGGCTCTAACCGAATTGGGCGATTTGACTGGTGAAGAGGCTTTGAGACAAGGAATTGACCCAAAAGACATCTGGCTGGCTATCTGCCGAGCACAGGATATTCCTGAGGAGCGCTGGCTGGGTTTGAACAAAAAGCCGAAAGAATGACACGCCAAAGTAATTTTTATTCGTAATTATGTTCGATTTTTGCTAGGCTATAAACAGTTGATTTGGTGATGAAGTTATCAACAATTCAACTGGACACTCAAGACAAAATCCGTGTCCAGCCGTAGTGTCATGACAGCATAAAACCAGTTGCCTAGGCAACAGAAAAGGAAAAAGAAATGCCATCAGCTTCAGATCGCGACAAAGCGCTAGACACTGCGCTCGCACAAATTGACAAACAATTCGGTAAGGGCTCAATCATGCGCCTGGGGTCCGATGAACGAGCTCCGGTTGAAGTAATTCCCACCGGTTCAATTGCCTTAGACGTTGCCTTGGGTATTGGCGGTCTTCCTAAGGGAAGAATCGTCGAAATTTATGGTCCGGAGTCTTCCGGTAAGACTACCGTTGCGCTTCACGCAATTGCCAATTGCCAGAAGGCTGGCGGAACTGCAGTCTTCATTGATGCTGAACACGCTCTAGATCCGGAATATGCCAAAGCGCTTGGTGTTGACATTGATGCACTTTTGGTGAGCCAACCAGATACGGGTGAACAAGCTCTGGAAATTGCCGACACGCTAATTCGCTCTGGTTCAATCGACATTATCGTCATTGACTCGGTGGCAGCACTTACACCAAGAGCTGAAATTGAAGGTGAGATGGGAGATTCCCACGTTGGTCTTCAGGCACGCTTGATGTCTCAGGCGCTGAGAAAACTAACTGGTGTTTTGAATAACACCAAGACCACCGCAATTTTCATCAACCAGCTGCGTGAAAAAATCGGAGTATTCTTCGGTTCGCCAGAAACTACTTCTGGTGGTAAGGCATTAAAGTTTTATGCTTCGGTTCGCTTGGATGTTCGCAGAATTGAAACCCTAAAAGATGGTCAAGATGCCGTAGGAAACCGGACCCGCGTCAAAGTGGTGAAGAACAAGATGGCTGCTCCGTTCAAGCAGGCAGAATTTGACATCATCTACGGTGTCGGAATTTCTCGTGAAGGTAGTTTGATCGACTTTGGAGTTGAAAACGACATTGTAAAGAAGTCAGGTGCCTGGTATACATACGAAGGCGAACAGCTTGGTCAGGGTAAAGAGAACTCTAGAAATTACCTGTTAGACAATCCTGCAGTTGCCGATGAAATTGAGCAAAAAATCAAGGCCAAATTGGGTATCGGAATTCCCAGAGCCGTCGCCGATCTTCCAGTTGAGGAAGCTGCTGATCTTAAGGCAGTAAACGACTAATCGTGGATCTGGGAGAACTGCTCAAGCAGGCAGAAGAAACCGTATCTGGTAGTAATTATTCTCTTCGATCGGTAGACAGTATCGAAGAGGAAGTTCGTGTCGCGTTGCTAAAGATGATTGAACGCGGTGGCAAGGCTTCAAGTGCCATCCGCAAGCAACTAATCGAAAAGGAATACCAAGCCGAAATAGTTGACCAGTTGATTTCAAGGTTTATTGAGGTTGGGCTTATTGATGATTACGCACTAGCAAAGCAATGGGCTTTGACCCTTTCGACTCGAAAAGCTAAGTCGAAGACCATGGTGGCAATAGCGCTGAGAGAAAAAGGGTTTAGCCAAGATGCCATTGACGAAGCGATTGCGGAATTGGACCAAGATCGGGAACTTGAGGTAGCTAGTGCCTTGGCACTTGCCAAAATGGAGCGCATGAGCGGCATTGATTCGTCAACTAGAGAGCGCAGAGTTGCAGGATTTTTGAGCCGAAAGGGCTACTCCAGCAATGTAGTTTGGGCTGCTGTCAGATCAGCAACTCAAACTCTACATAACTAATTTTGGCTTACGGCTAAAATTGAGTTGATGAAAGCTAAAACCCTAAGTTACGAGGTCAAGACCTTCGGCTGTCAAATGAATGTTCATGACAGTCAGAGGCTTTCTGGTCTGCTCGAGGACGCGGGTTATGTTCCTGCTGCAGTCGGCACAGATGCCGACATCCTGGTCTTCAACACTTGTGCGGTGAGAGAAAATGCGGACAACAAACTTTACGGAAATCTGGGTCAGCTTGTCGAACGTAAGGCAGAAAACCCAGATTTTCAAATAGCGGTTGGCGGTTGTCTGGCCCAAAAAGATAAAGACACGATTGTTGCTAAAGCTCCTTGGGTGGATGTTGTTTTTGGAACTCACAACATCGGTTCGCTTCCGGCTCTTTTGGAACGAGCAAGAGCTAATCGAGAAGCACAGGTTGAGATCATTGAAGCACTAGAGACTTTTCCCAGCGATTTGCCCACCAAACGCGAATCAACTTATTCGGCTTTGGTGTCTATCAGTGTTGGTTGCAATAACACTTGCACGTTTTGCATCGTCCCAAGCCTTAGAGGTAAGGAACGTGATCGCAGGCCAGGTGAAATTCTCTCTGAGATTAAGGCACTAGTTGCCGAAGGCGTTATTGAGATCACCTTGCTTGGGCAGAATGTAAATACCTACGGCGTAGAGTTCGGCGATAAGGGGGCCTTCGCAAAGCTTTTGCGAGCCTGTGGGGAAATTGAGGGTTTGGAACGAGTTCGTTTCACGAGTCCGCACCCAGCAGCTTTCACCGATGATGTGATTGACGCAATGGCCGAAACAGATAACGTCATGCCACAGTTACACATGCCACTGCAATCTGGAAGCGACCGAGTTCTGAAAGAGATGCGCAGGAGCTACCGAAGTGAGAAGTATTTAGGGATTCTGGATAGAGTGCGAGAGGCCATACCTGACGCTGCAATTTCCACTGACATTATTGTTGGGTTCCCCGGCGAAACTGAAGAAGATTTTCAAGAGACATTGAGGGTTGTGAGAGAGGCAAAGTTTGCCATCGCTTACACTTTTCAATACTCAAAGCGTCCGGGCACACCGGCCGCCGAACTGCCTAATCAATTGCCGAAAGAGATAGTGCAGGACCGGTATGAGCGGCTGCTCGAACTTGTCAACGAAATTGCTTGGCAAGAAAATAAGAAGCAAATAGGCAAAACAGTTCAGGTGTTGATTGGTGATTCAGAAGGACGCAAAGACGAGCAAACCAATCGCTTAACTGGCCGGGCTAAGGATAATCGTTTGGTTCACATCGACTGGGTTGCCACTGATTTTCCCAGACCAGGTGACCTGGTGGAAGTTGAAGTTGTTGATGCTAAACCTTACTTCTTGATAGCTAAAGCCGGTGAGCAGCCAAAACTTAAACGAACTATTGCCGGAGATGCCTATGATCGGCTTCAAGCTCAAAGTTGCGCAGTTCCAGAGCCTTCGAAGCAACAAGTTGGAGTTATCAGTTTGAATGTTGCTGTGAAGCCCAGTCACGAATGAACTCTGAGAAACCAGCATTT
This sequence comes from Micrococcales bacterium UBA2465, assembly GCA_002342255.1. Lineage (GTDB taxonomy): Bacteria > Actinomycetota > Actinomycetes > Actinomycetales > Microbacteriaceae > Rhodoluna. Next base: position 4,025 of record DDPP01000023.1, on the reverse strand, counting down.
TTAGCGGTTGTTGGTCCAACTGGGACTGGTAAAAGTGCTCTAGCACTCAACCTGGTTCAGCATTTGGACTCTCGAGGTGTAAAAGCTGAGATTATCAATGCTGATGCTATGCAGTTCTATAAGGGGATGGATGTTGGAACAGCAAAACTACCTTTGCACGATAGGCGGGGGATTGAGCATCATCTCTTGGACTGGCTGGAGGTAAATCAAGAAAGCACTGCCGCAAACTATCAACAGAGAGCAAGGGAAGTTATAGCGAGTCTATTGAGCGGGGGAGTGTTACCAATTTTGGTCGGTGGCTCGATGCTTTACTTGGCTGCAGTTCTAAATACTTTTGAGTTTCCCGGTCGAGATGTAAATCTAAGGGCACAACTCGAGCAAGACCTGATTGATTTAGGTCCTCAAGTCATGCATTCTAAATTGACCGAATTAGATCCGAAGGCGGCGAGTCGAATTGAACCAAACAATGGTCGAAGAATTGTGAGGGCACTAGAAATAGTCATGGTTACCGGAGAGCCTTTTGCAGCTTCTCTTCCAGATCAATTCGTCTCCTATCTACCTAGCCTGCAAATCGGACTAAATTCAGAGCGCTCCCACTTAGTCCAGAAATTGGCTCTGCGAGTTGAGGGTATGTGGAAAAACGGGATTGTCCAGGAGGCAGAATCCCTCATTCCAAAAGGAATAAGGGACTCTAAAACAGCAAGCCAAGCAATCGGTTATTCACAATCTTTGCGGCAACTAGATGGTGAAATTAGCCAAGAGGAAGCTATCGCTGAAACAACAATGCTCACTCAGCGATACGCTCGTCGACAGATGTCCTGGTTTAGAAGAGACCCTAGAATTCAGTGGTTCGATTATCAAGATTCCGATTTAGAAAAGAATGTATTGCAACTGCTCGACTCAAGTTTGAGTCTTTAGGCAAAGTAATCTAGAGCTATGCCGAAACTTCAATTCACCAAGGGTCATGGAACTGGAAATGACTTTGTTTTGGTTTTTGATGGTGACGGAACTCTTGAGCTCTCGGAATCTCAAGTTGCTAAATTGTGTGATCGGCATTTTGGGGTCGGGGCTGATGGGTTTATTCGAGTTGTTCCTTCTGCCAAGCTCTCGGAAGGAAGAGCCGCATTAGCCGAAGACCCAGCTGCCGAGTGGTTTATGGACTACCGAAATGCAGATGGTTCAGTTGCTGAAATGTGTGGCAATGGAGTTCGAGTTTTTGCTAGGTATCTTACAGAAAAAGGGATTGTCGATCTTTCAGATGGCCAGGTAATGCATGTTGGGACGCGTGCCGGAGTGAAAGATATCCAAAGAAATAAAGCTGGCTTTGTAGTCGATATGGGTAGATGGCGTCCAGAGGCGACAGAATATTTGGTTAGCAGCCATGGATTAAAAATTGCCAGACCTGGCCAAGGCATAAATGTTGGAAATCCTCACGTAGTTGTGGCCTTGGCTTCGGAAGATGAACTTGAGAAGTTGGAATTGCATACCGCCCCAGAGTTGACTCCAGATCCAGACTTGGGTGCAAACGTTGAGTTTGTTGTTCCGTTTGATCCCATGATTACCAACGGTGTTGGAAAGATAAAAATGCGCGTCTATGAAAGAGGAGTGGGAGAAACTCTATCTTGTGGGACAGGGATTGTTGCAGCAGCTTTAGCCACTAGGTTGTGGGCCGGTGAGGGTGCTCCAAATCATTGGAGCGTTGAAGTACCGGGTGGGACTCTTGGAGTTCGAATGTTCCCAACCGAAGAGGGTGAACACATTGGACTTAGTGGGCCTGCCGAACTAACGTTTGATGGTGAAGTTGAAATCTAGTTTCTTACAAGTTTGATTACTCTAAAATTTTTCTCTGAAGTCACTCGAGTTACCTCAAAGTTTGGAAAGTTTTGTCGTAACCATTTTTCCAGCGAGTCGGACCCAAGATGTTTCTGAACTACAAGACGTGCAGTCCCGCCAACGCTTAGCCGGTTCAACCATAGAACTAGAATTTCGTGCAGCACTTCCTTGCCGACTCGAATTGGTGGGTTTGACCATATTTCATCAAAAAGTAGTTCGGTTGGAACTTGCTCGGGAAGAAAAGTTGTAATGTTTTTCAGGTTTAGTTTCTCAGCATTCATTCTGGTGAGCGAAAGACTCTTCTGATTCACATCAACTGCTGTCACTTTTGCCTCTGGGGCGGTCAATGCAATCGCTAATGCGATAGGACCCCAGCCACATCCCAGATCCAAGATGTTTCCAGAAGGCTTAATTTTGTCAAGTTGTTTCAACAAGACTTCAGTTCCCAGGTCGATGTGGTCTGGGCTGAAGACACCGGAAGAAGTGAACACTTTGACCGCTTTGCCAACCAAACTAGCTGTTATTTCTCTCGGCTGAAGATCATCCCCAGCTGAGTCAGAGAAATAGTGGTTGATTGACATTTAAAAGACTTTACTCCTGATAAAGGTAGGGTTAAACCAGAAATGGCTGATATTGACAAAGACCTAGATAGCGAAGAAATCTTAGCGAGAATTCTTCGCCGAGACGCCCGCGCATTGGCGCTAGGTGCGGAGTCCTCTGAGGTAAGTCAATTCGATGGCGACCAACAAGATCTGGCTGACAGAGCAGCCCTGCAAAGAGTTCCCGGCCTATCTACCCAGCTTCAAGACATCTCCGAAGTTGAATATCGGGAACTTCAACTTGAAAAGGTCGTTCTGATCGGAATCTGGGGCCAGAACAGCCAAATTGATGGCGAGAATTCCCTCAGAGAACTGGCTGCTCTTGCCGAAACGGCTGGTGCGCAGGTGTTAGACGGATTGCTGCAGAGAAGGTTTCATCCAGATCCAGCTACTTTTCTAGGTAAGGGTAAAGCCGAGGAACTTAGGGCATTAGTCAAATCTCTTGGCGCGGACACTGTTGTGGCAGACACTGAGTTGGCACCATCTCAAAGACGAGCTTTAGAAGATGTGGTCAAAGTGAAAGTTATTGACCGCACCGCAATAATCTTGGAAATTTTCGCTCAGCACGCTAAGTCCAGAGAAGGTAAGGCCCAAGTTGAACTGGCTCAACTTGAGTATCTACTGCCAAGGCTTCGTGGTTGGGGTGAGTCCATGTCTCGGCAAGCCGGTGGTCGGGCGGCTGGTGGAGAAGGTATCGGTTCTCGTGGACCTGGTGAAACCAAGATCGAGCTAGATAGAAGACGAATCCGAATTCGGATGGCCAAGCTTCGCAAGCAGATTGTTGCGATGAAGCCTTCACGCGAGACAAAGCGGGCTAACCGAAAGCGTAACCACATACCTTCGGTAGCCATTGCTGGATATACCAATGCTGGAAAGTCTTCACTACTGAATCGACTTACCGCTGCCGGAGTGTTGGTGCAAAATGCTCTTTTCGCAACATTGGATCCAACTGTCAGACATACCAAAACTCCAGATGGTCGAGAATACACACTTGCTGACACTGTTGGTTTCGTTAAGAATCTTCCCCACCAACTTGTGGAAGCGTTTCGTTCCACTTTAGAGGAGATTGGCGAAAGCGATTTGATTCTGCACGTTGTTGATGCTTCTCATCCGGATCCTGGTTCACAGATTGAAACTGTTAGAAAAGTTATTTCAGAAGTAGATGCCCAAAATGTCATTGAACTAATTGTTTTCAACAAAATTGATTTAGTAGATCAGGCTACAATTGTCTCTCTTCGTGGAGGACATCCAAACTCTGTTTTCGTATCGACACGAACTGGAGAGGGCATAGAAAATCTTCAGGTAAAAATTTCCGAACTCCTGCCAAGACCAAACGTTTCGGTGAGAGTGCTAGTTCCATATAATCGCGGAGACTTAGTCTCTAGGATGCACTTGAACAGTGACATAAAAACAATTGAATATCGTGAAGATGGAACGTATTTGGAAGCTTTAGTTAGGGAAGAATTAGCTTCAGAGCTTGCTTTTTATGCCGTCTAGTTAAACTTTGCGCAAGACGGTAACTAATTTCCCCATAATTTTTGCATTTGTGCCATCTATCGGTTCGTAAGCTGAGTTTTGTGGAAGCAACCAAGT
>DDPP01000018.1 GCA_002342255.1 Micrococcales bacterium UBA2465 | reverse complement strand
GCTAAAGAGTCTGATTTGAACTACGTCAAGCTTGATGGTGAAGTTGGCATCATCGGTAACGGTGCTGGTTTGGTTATGTCCACTCTTGACGTTGTTGCCTATGCAGGTGAGCGTCACGGCGGTGTGAAGCCAGCTAACTTCCTAGACATTGGTGGTGGAGCTTCTGCTGAAGTTATGGCTGCTGGTCTTGACGTTATTCTTGGTGACCCACAGGTGAAGAGTGTTTTCGTAAACGTCTTTGGTGGTATTACCGCCTGTGATGCTGTTGCTAACGGAATCGTTGGAGCCCTAAACAAACTAGGTTCATCAGCTACCAAGCCACTTGTTGTTCGCCTAGACGGAAACAACGTTGTTGAAGGTAGAAAGATTTTGGCTGATGCCAACCACCCACTAGTAACAGTGGTAGACACCATGGACGAGGCTGCCGACAAAGCAGCTGAACTTGCAAATAAGTAGGAGCAATTTAGATGTCAATTTTCTTAGATAAGAACAGCAAGATTATCGTCCAGGGTATGACTGGATCTGAAGGTATGAAACANNGTCGGTGGAGTGAACCCTAGAAAAGCAGGGGAGACTGTTGATGTTGATGGCACCATGCTTCCGGTTTTTGGAACTGTCGCTGATGCCATGAGTGCAACTGGTGCTAACGTTTCAGTCATTTTTGTGCCACCAGCTTTTGCTAAGTCAGCAGTTATGGAAGCTATTGATGCAGAAATCGAGCTGGCAGTAGTTATTACTGAAGGTATTCCCGTGCACGACTCAGCTAGCTTCTGGGCATACAGTGTTTCTAAGGGCAACAAGACCAGAATCATTGGCCCTAACTGCCCGGGTATCATCAGCCCAGGAAAATCAAACGCTGGTATCACTCCTTGGAACATTTCAGGAGCTGGACCTATCGGTCTAGTTTCTAAGTCTGGAACCCTTACCTACCAGATGATGTTTGAACTTCGTGAGATTGGTATTTCAACCGCTATCGGTATCGGTGGAGACCCAATTATTGGAACTACACACATTGACGCTCTTGCTGCTTTTGAAGCAGATCCAGAAACCAAAGCAATTGTTTTGATTGGTGAAATTGGTGGTGACTCCGAAGAGAAAGCTGCTGCCTATATCAAGGAGCACGTCACTAAGCCAGTAGTTGCTTACGTTGCTGGGTTTACCGCTCCAGAGGGTAAGACAATGGGTCACGCCGGTGCGATTGTTTCTGGCTCTGCTGGAACTGCGCAAGCTAAGAAGGAAGCCTTCGAGGCAGTTGGAGTCAAAGTGGGTAAAACACCTAGCGAGACTGCAGCGCTAATGCGCGGAGTTATCGCTAGCCTGTAATTCATGCGAATCAGGGCGATAGGTCAAGGAGCCATTCAGGCTGCTTATGTTGCCACGGTTGGCTTTGTCTTCATCTTTTTACTCAATCTAATTACCTGGTTAGTTGAGCAAACCACGGGTCAGACATTTAATTCTGTCTTGCAAACCAGTTCTAGAATTTGGCTGAATGCACATTTTGTGCCAATCAACATTGCAGCCGGAAGAGTTGCCGGAATCACCGTTCCAGCATATGAGTTCTATCTGGTACCACTTGGTTTTGCTGGTTTGCTGGCTTGGATTATGTTCCGTGTTGGAAGAAAGCTCAATGAAGAACAGAGCTTAGGTCTAGCCTGGACTGGCTCGATAGTAACTTATCTGTTTATCGCTATTGCTTTAACCTCTGCCTCCCATAGTAAACAGATCAATGTGGCCGACTGGCAGGGAGTCTTCTATCCAACCGCCATCTTTGCCTTCTGGTTAATCTTGGGTTCGGTGATTGGTAAAACCCAAGTTGAACCGCAACTGCGTGTAATTATTAGAGATTACTTTTCAAGATTGTTTGATCGTTTGCCCTGGGCTATCAAGCCAGTCGTTTCTCCAGCACTTAGGGCTGGAACAGCGGTGGTTGCTGGTCTTGCGGCAGTTAGTTGCTTAATGCTGGTTGGATTACTTGCCTTCAACTGGGTTGATTCGATTCGTTTGTATCAGTCGCTGCAACTTAGTTTCTTTGGCACGGTAACAGTTAGCTTGGGTCAATTGGCACTACTACCAAATGCAATTGTCTATGTGATGAGTTGGCTTACCGGTGTCGGCTTCAGCCTCGGTCAAGGTTCAGCCGTGTCACCACTAGCCACAGAACTTGGACCACTACCGCCACTGCCGATGTTTGCAGCGTTGCCAACGTCTTCAAATACACTGCTAATCATCTTTGTTTTGGTTCCATTGCTAGCAGCATTCTTTGCAACGCTGCTGATCAAATCTCATACCGCAGAACTTAGATTCAATTACGCATCAGCAACCTCGGCAGCCATTGCCCTAGGCTTGGGCATTGGATTGGTCGCTGCTACTGAAATGGCAATCTTGGCAGACCTAACCGGTGGCAGCATCGGACCTGCTCGCATGAGTCAGATCGGTGTTGATCCGCTGTCGGTCTTTGCCGTCACCTTTGTCGAGGTAGCTGTTGCTAGCATTCTGGCTGCTTTCTTTAGCGCTAAACCTGAAGGAGTAGACACTGAACTAGTCCAGAGAGCGCGAAGGCTAAAATAAAGAGGTGCTATCTGTTGTCGTACTTATCTCGGGCAGCGGATCCAATCTCTTAGCTCTTCTCCAGGCCAGTGAAAATCCACTATATCCTGCCAAGATTGTTGCCGTTGGATCCGATAGGGATGCCCCTGGTTTGGCGCACGCGGAGCTTTATGAGACAGACACTTTTGTAGTTGAACCTGAACGGTTTAGTTCTAGAGAACTATGGGCTGAAACAATGCTGGCTAATGTGATGCATCACAATCCAGATCTGGTCATTCTGGCTGGGTTCATGCGGATTCTTCCGGCGAATTTTGTTCAAGCACTAAAGGGCAAACTAATCAACACCCATCCAAGTCTGCTTCCGGATTTCCCAGGTGCGCATGCAGTGAGAGATGCGTTGACCGCTGGAGTTAGTAAAACAGGAGTAACTATTCATAAGGTTGATGAGGGAGTTGACACCGGCGAGATAATTGTTCAACAGGAAGTTCTTGTTGAAACCAACGACACTGTTGATGTTTTGCACGAACGGATTAAGACAGTTGAAAGAAGCCTTTTGGTTAGGACTGTTCAAGACATCGCCGATAAGAAAATTCTTCTAGGTTAGGAAACCATGGCAGGCTCAAACCAATACTCGCCGAGTGATTATCGCTATCAAGATCGCATTGAAATCAAACGCGCCCTAATCTCGGTAAGTGATAAGACCGGTCTAGTCGAACTAGCCACTGCCCTAAGTCAAGATGGTGTGAGTATCGTTTCAACCGGTTCAACCGCCGCAACTATTCGAACTGCCGGAATTGAGGTCACTGAAGTAGCCGAGGTTACCGGTTTTGCTGAAACCCTAGATGGTCGAGTAAAGACCCTGCACCCAAAGATTCACGGCGGGTTGCTTGCCGATATGCGACTTGTGAATCATGAAGAGCAGCTCAAAGATTTAGAAATTGAACCTTTTCAGTTATTGGTTGTGAACCTGTATCCGTTTGTGCAAACGGTTGCATCTGGCGCTAAAGGAGATGCAGTGGTTGAGCAAATTGATGTTGGAGGTCCTGCGATGGTTCGGGGTGCCGCCAAAAACTTTGCCAACGTTGCCGTTGTTGTCGATCCTGCAAAATATGTGGATGTAATTACAGCCATTGCTGAAGGTGGTACCAGCATCGAACAGCGCAGAGAATTTGCAGCTTTAGCTTTTGCTCACACTGCGAAATATGACACAGCGGTGGCGAAGTGGTTCGAAGAAGAAGTCGATAGCCGACTGGTTGGCGAAAAGTCAGCAAACGCTGAACTGAAGAACCCAGGCTTTCCTCAAGAAATTCAAATTGAGGCTTCCCTCCTCAACATCCTCAGATACGGTGAGAATGCTCATCAGGCGGCGGCAATCTATCGCAACTCTGCACCAGCTTCTGTTTCAGGAATCGCGATGGCTAGGCAGCATGCCGGTAAAGAGATGTCCTTTAACAACTACGTTGATGCTGATGCTGCAGTTAGAGCCGCTTATGACTTCAACGAACCAGCGGTAGCCATCATCAAGCATGCTAACCCCTGCGGTATTGCTATTGCGCCGAAGGATTCTTTAAACCCAATCGCCGAGGCTCATTCGGCAGCTTATCTCTGCGATGCCACCAGTGCTTACGGTGGCGTAGTGGCGGCTAACCGAACAGTGACCATGGCGATGGCGCAGAACCTGCTGGAAGGTTTTACTGAAGTGCTAATCGCTCCAGGCTATGAACTGGAAGCCTTGCGTTTGCTAATGGATCGCAAGAAGAACATGAGAATCTTGGAGCTACCTAGAACCTTTGCAAGAGAAGCTCACGAAATCAAGCAAATCTCTGGCGGCTTCCTAGTTCAAGAGGCAGACAACTTTGATAACTTCACTGCCAAGGGTTGGAAGTTAGTTAGTGGCAGGTTGCCGGATGATCAAACTCTGGCTGATTTAGAGTTTGCCTGGCGAGCAGTTCGTTCAGTGAAATCTAATGGAATTCTGCTTGCGAAGAATGGTGCTTCCGTTGGTATTGGTATGGGTCAGGTTAATCGAGTGGACTCCTGCAAACTTGCAGTTGAGCGAGGAATAATAAACGCAAATGGCTCGGTAGCCGCGAGCGATGCTTTTTTCCCCTTTGCTGATGGGGTTGAAATCCTAATCAGAGCAGGAATCAAGGCAATAGTTCAGCCTGGTGGATCTATGCGTGATGAAGAAGTAATCAAAGTAATGAATGAGGCGAAGCTACCGATGTTCTTCACCGGTGAGCGTCACTTCTATCACTAGAGGTTAGCTACGTCCGCTTGCTTAGTTCTAACGGCCTCGGCTGCTACTTTTAATGCTTCAAGCTCTGAATCAGTTAGCGGTGTTTCAACAACTTGCTTGATGCCACCCTTACCCAATTTGGCTTCGACACCTAGGTAAACACCTGAGATTCCGAATTCACCATCAACCCAAGCACAAACTGGGAACACCGCTCCTGAATCTTCGTGCACTGCTTTGGCCATTCTGGCAACTGCTGCTGAAGGTGCGTAGTATGCAGAACCAGTTTTTAACAGAGCAACAATTTCTGCTCCACCGTTACGAGTTCTGTCAACTAGTTCATCCACTTTTTCTGCACCTAAGACATCGACGATTGGTTGTCCGTTAACGGTTGAAACAGATGGCACCGGAACCATGGTTTCACCGTGTGAACCTAGAGTCAGAGTTTTCACATCGGCAACATGAGCACCAGTTGCTTCAGCAACAAAGTGAGTAAAACGAGCAGTGTCTAACACACCTGCCTGACCGATGACTCGCTCCTTAGGAAAGCCCGATGCTTTCTGAGCTAGGGCAGTCATTTCATCCAGTGGGTTAGAGACAACCAAGATAACCGCATTAGGTGCGTGCTTAGCGATGTTTCTGGCAACGCCACCGACGATTCCAGCGTTAACCTCGAGCAGATCCATGCGGCTCATGCCTGGTTTTCTTGGCAAGCCTGCGGTGATGATTACGATGTCGCTATCAGCAATAGCTTCGTAACCCTGACCATCTGCGGTGGTAGTTGCACCAACAACCTTGGTTTCAAAACCTTCGATAGGTCTGGACTGGTTGATGTCTAGGGCAACACCTTCTGGCTTTCCTTCAAGGATGTCCGTCAAAACTACTGTTTCGAAGATGTCATATTCTGCTAAACGTTGAGCAGTTGTAGTGCCGTAGAAACCTGAGCCGATAACCGATACTTTGCCGTGGCGAGCCATGCTGATTTACTCCTCGTGATGAAATTAGGGGTGTTTTAGGGGGTTTAACCGCTATTAGCCTACTCCTTTCCGATAGACTGAAAGGCTTTGAGGCTGTTTTCCAAAGCTGAATCTTCGAAATTAGGTGTTTTTCTTTATGCAAAAACTTGGCACAATCGGAACTTTGCTGCGAATTTTCCCGTACGCAAAGAGTGCTTTACCGAGAGTTATTTTAGGAACGTTAGCGGCTCTGCTGGGTCATCTATTCGCCTTAGCAATTCCCGGATTCCTCAGGAGCTTGGTAGATCACATCGCCGAAGCCGCCAAGGGAAGCAACCTCAGTGATGCTATCTATGTGGTGCTGCTTCCCGCGGTGTTAGCAGTTCTTGGCTTGGGTTTGATGGAAGCAACCATGGTGCTGTTGCGCAGATGGTTGGTGCTAACTCCAGGCACTCACGTTGAGGCGGGGTTGAGAAAAACTCTTTACGCCAAATTACAGGATCTTCCAGTTGCCTTCCACGATAAGTGGCCTAGCGGACAGTTACTTTCTCGAGCTACCGGTGACCTAAGCCTGATTCGTCGTTGGCTTTCATTCGGTCTGGTTTTGTTGGTAGCCAACGTGGCAACCATTGTTATTGGTTTTGCAGTTTTGTTCTCATACAACTGGATTTTGGCTTTAGTGTTTTTGATCATCATGAGCCCGCTCTGGGTGCTGGGTTTCAAATTCGAGAAGGACTATCACGTTACTGCTCGGGTCAGTCAAGACCAAGCCGGAGATCTGGCTACCGCAGTTGAAGAAAGCGTGCACGGTATTCGTGTTCTGAAAGCTTTTGGTAGAGGATCGTTTATCACCGATAAGTTTGCTAGAGATGCACTGAACCTTAGAAGCACCGAATTAAAGAAAGCCAAGATGGTTTCTAACCTCTGGTTCTATTTCTCAACTATTCCAGACATTGCCCTGGGTGTTTGTTTAGTTATCGGAGTTTTCCAAATATCTGAACACACCCTAACTATTGGTGAACTTTCAGCTTTTATTCTCACCACCAGAGTTCTGCATTGGCCAATTGACTCAATTGGTTTCCTACTGTCGATGACCATTGATGCTAGAACAGCGGTTGAACGTTTCTTTGAAGTTATCGATACCAAGGTAGATATAGCTGACCCAGATCAAGCCAAGACTCTAACTGAGCCACACGGTCGACTGATCTTTGAGAATGTTCACTTCCGCTATTCCGATGCACCAGAGAACCAACCCGATCTGCTAAACGGTATAAACCTAGAAATTGAACCGGGTGAATCTGTTGCCCTGATTGGTATTACCGGTTGCGGTAAGACATCCTTGACCGCACTGGCTACAAGGCTTTATGAGGTCACTCAGGGCGCTATCAAACTTGACGGTGTTGACATCAGAGATTTCTCCAGAGAAGAACTCAGATCTCATATCGCCATGGCTTTTGAAGATGCCACACTCTTTAGTGACAGTGTTCGCAATAACGTGTTGCTGGGCAGACCAGAAAGCACCGAAGAAGACCTAAAGCAAGCTCTAGAGATTGCTCAAGCCCAGTTCGTTTATGAACTGCCTGATGGACTAGAAACCAAGATTGGTGAAGAGGGAATGTCACTCTCTGGTGGCCAAAGACAGCGGTTAGCTCTGGCTAGAGCCGTTGCTGCAAAACCTGCTGTTTTGGTTCTGGATGATCCGCTTTCTGCACTGGATGTCGACACCGAGGCAATGGTTGAAGATGCTCTTAGAACAGTATTGAAGTCAACAACCGCACTTATAGTTGCTCACCGTCCATCTACCGTGCAGTTAGCTGACCGAGTTGCTTTATTACAAGATGGCAAGATTACCGCTTTCGGTAAACACAGTGATCTTCTCGCTACCAACGAACATTACCGATACGTGATTAGTTCACTAGATGCAGCTGGAAAGCTGATTGAGGTGAACAACTAATGAGCATGCATGGAGTTCAAAACGAAGAAAAGATTCACCTAAGCAAAGAAGAGCAGAGGCGAATTCGTCAGCGCAGTCTTCGATTACTTGGCGAAATTGTTAAGCCGGTTAGAGCCAGGTTATTTATTAGCCTCGCCTTAGTTATTACCAGCCAAGCTTTGAAGGTGGCAGGCCCTTGGATTATCGCTTTGGTGGTTGACCGAGGTGTTCCAGATGCTAGGGCAGGTAATTTCAATACTCTTTATTGGATTATGGCTGCATACTTCCTGACCGCTATCTTCTCAGGTATCACCATCGCATTTTTTATGAGATTTGCTGCCAGAGTGAACCAGGACATCATGTTTGGTTTGAGAAGGAGACTGTTCCGTCACACTCAGCGTCTGTCGATTGAATTCCACGAGACTTACACCTCAGGTCGAGTAATCGCCAGACAAACTTCAGACCTTGACTCCATCAAGGAACTTTTGGATTCCGGTGGTAACGAGATGGTCTCGGGTATTTTGTTTATGGTCTTCACGGCAATAGCTTTGGTGACTTTGGACCCAAGCTCGTTCTTGATCATGTTAGTTAGCTTTATACCTCTGTTCTTCCTGACCAGATGGTTCCAGAAGAACACTAGAATCAACTACCGAAAGACTCGAGTTGCCTCGGCTAAGTTGATTGTTCACTTTGTTGAGACCATGACCGGTATTCGCGCAGTCAAGGCTTTCCGCAAGGAGAAGCGCAACGAAGACTCATACCAAGAATTAGTTGAAGATTACCGTTTGGTAAACGCCAAGGTCATTCAGCTCTTTGGTATCTATGACCCAGGTTTGATTATGATCGGGAACATCACCGTCGCCTTCGTATTATTCTGGGGCGGTTATCGAGTTTTAGATCATCATCAAATGCAAATCGGTGTTTTGATTTCATGTATTTTGTATGCTCGAAGCTTTTATGAACCGATGGAAAACTTGGCAATGTTCTATAACGCCTACCAGTCGGCTAACTCTGCGCTAGAGAAGATCTCTGGTGTTTTAGAGGAGGAACCAACTGTTGCTGAAGCGGTAAATCCAACCAAGATTTCTTCTCACTCAGGCCACTTGGAATTCAGAGATGTTGAATTTTCTTATTCCACCGGAAAAGTTGTTTTAGCTAAGTTCAATCTAGACATAACCGCTGGTCAAACTGTTGCTTTGGTGGGCACCACCGGAGCTGGTAAGTCAACTATGGCAAAGCTAATCTCTAGGTTCTATGACCCAACCTCGGGCCAGGTAAATCTGGATGGGGTAAATCTGCGCGATATTGCTGACGAGGATTTGCGTCAGGCGGTTGTAATGGTGACCCAGGAGGCTTACCTTTTCAGTGGAACTGTTGCTGAGAATATCGCCCTGGGTAAACCTCATGCCACCAGGGAAGAGATTGAGGCTGCCGCCAAGGCTGTCGGAGCTCACGAGTTCATTTTGAGCTTGCCTGATGGCTACGAGACCGATGTGAATAAGCGTGGTGGGAGAGTTTCGGCTGGACAACGACAGTTGATCTCATTTGCTCGCGCCTTTATTGCTGACCCAACTGTTTTGATTTTGGACGAAGCAACCAGTTCCTTGGATATCCCAAGTGAACGCTTGGTCCAAAAGGGTTTGCAGACCTTGCTGGCGGGAAGAACCGCCATCATCATCGCTCACCGACTTTCAACTGTTTCGATTGCTGACCGAGTAATCGTCATGGAACATGGCAAGATTATTGAGGATGATGCACCAGCCAAACTAATTGCCGGTACCGGTAAGTTTGCCAAGATGCATAAGGCATGGCGAGAATCACTCGTCTAGGCTAGTAATAGAAACCAAAACAAAAAGAGGGCATAACTATGCAAAAAATTAAGGTAGTCGGTACGGTCGTTGAACTTGATGGCGATGAAATGACCAGAATCATCTGGCAGTTCATTAAGGACTCTTTGATCTTGCCATACCTTGATATAAATCTTGAGTACTACGACCTAGGTATTGAATACCGAGATAAGACTGATGATCAGGTAACTATTGATTCAGCTCATGCCATTCAAAA
>DDPP01000058.1:8873-10512 GCA_002342255.1 Micrococcales bacterium UBA2465 | reverse complement strand
GTTCTAATGTGTTGACCATCAACATCAGCATCAGCCATCAAGATGCACTTGTGATATCTAATCTTGCTGATGTCTAAATCTGCACCAATGCCTGTTCCGAATGCGGTGATTAGCGCTTGAACTTCAGAGTTTTTCTCCGCACGTTCACGACCAGCTTTTTCAACGTTTAGAACTTTTCCACGAAGGGGAAGGATCGCCTGAGTCTCAGGGTCTCTTCCACGCATTGCAGAACCACCAGCGGAGTCACCCTCAACGATATAAATTTCACTTACCTTTGGATCGCGACTAGAGCAGTCACGAAGTTTTCCAGGCATACCGGTTGATTCTAAGAAACTCTTTCTTCTTGTCGCATCACGAGCTTTGCGGGCAGCGATTCTTGCAGAAGCGGCAGCAATTGCGCGCTTGCAAATTTCTCTCGCTGCATTTGGATTTTTACCAAACCACTCAGCGAGTTTTTCGTTAGTGATCTTTTGGACAAAAGCTTTTGCTTCGGTGTTACCGAGCTTTGTTTTAGTTTGACCTTCAAATTGTGGTTCTGCCAACTTCACAGAGATAACTGCGGTTAACCCTTCACGAACATCTTCACCAGCTAGGTTTTCGTCTTTCTCTTTTAGAAAACCTTTTTCGCGGGAATATTTATTTATCAAAGATGTTAGAGCTGCACGGAAACCTTCTTCGTGAGTTCCACCTTCATGAGTGTTAATTGTGTTGGCGTAAGTGTGAACGCCTTCGTTATAACCATTGGTCCATTGCATCGCAATTTCCACTGACATAGTTTTTTCTTTGGTTTCAGATTCAAAAGAAATAATTTCTTGGTGAATGATTTCTGTTTTCTTAGAAGAGTTCAAATAAGCAACGTAATCTTTCAATCCCTGCTCATAAAGATATTTATCGCTGCGCTCTGATCTTTCATCAAAGAGAGAAATACTTAGGCCTTTATTCAAAAACGCCATCTGTTGGAATCTTGCCCGAAGAGTTTCGTAATCGAAATCAACGGTTTCAAAGATTTCTGCGTTGGGTTGGAATTCGATAACTGTTCCAGTGAAGTCGGCTTCTTTGCCCTTCTTAAGGGGTGCTGTTGGAACACCTGACTTATAGCTCTGGGTCCACATGAAACCATCTCTAGCAACAGTTACTTTTAGATCTGTTGATAAAGCGTTCACCACGGAAGCCCCAACACCGTGCAAACCACCTGAAACAGCGTATCCGCCGCCACCGAACTTACCGCCGGCGTGCAAAACCGTCAGAACAACCTCAACAGCTGGTTTTTTCTCTACCGGGTGCATGTCCACAGGAATACCGCGGCCATCGTCAGCTACCTTGACCCAGCCATCTTTGGTAATGACCACATCAACATTTTTACAGTGGCCAGCCAGAGACTCATCAACGGCGTTATCTACGATTTCATAGACCAAGTGGTGTAGACCCCTAGGACCGGTTGAACCGATATACATACCAGGACGCTTACGAACAGCCTCTAAGCCTTCTAAAACTTGNNATATTCGAGGCATCGTAGCCTTGTTTGGGTTCAGACATATGGGGGTACTGCTCCTAATTGATCTAGTCGGGCCCGCACGACTGCAGCTGCTAAATACTGTCTTAAATCCGGGGTTGCTGACCGTCTAATTCTACCTTTTTT
>DDPP01000058.1:2818-8794 GCA_002342255.1 Micrococcales bacterium UBA2465 | reverse complement strand
CTTAGCCGAATGTATCCCTCGCACCGCGACCTGGCACCGACCTTTTTCCACGCTTAAAACTAGGGGCTTGAGGGCCAATTATTCGCAACTCAGATACCACCAAATCAGGTGTTCGCTCAGCGATTTTGGCCATGATTTCGCCCGTCATTAGTCTTAGTTGAGTCGCCCAAGCAGTGCTCTTACAGCGAATAGTTAATACCCCGTTTTCGAAATTTTCTGGAAAGCTGTGCTCGGCAACCCGATCTCCAACAATAATCTTCCAGTTGGCAAAAATGTCCCCCTCCGCAACTTTGCCTTGCCAACCAAATGTGTTAATCAGATTTTCTAAAGTGCTTCCTATGGTTTTGGGGTTGCGTCCTTGGTCAAAAGGCTTCGATTGCTGCCTGGCATTTTTCTCTCTGCGTTTGGCATCCTTACTTACTTTGCCAGTCAGAGCCGCCCTCACTTTCAAATAAAAATCTACGGCTAGGTCAGCTTGATCACTCATCGGTCGGCTCTACCTTTCCGTTAGCAACCGTGAATCGTTTAGCCACGATTCCGGTGGGGATATCTTCGAATACTGCTGCTGTAATAATCACCTGTTCGTAATCAGATATCAAGTCCACCAGTCGGGCTCTTCGCACGCTATCTAACTCTGCGAAAACGTCATCCAGAATCAGAACAGGATCTCCAGCTCTCGCCTCCGCCCTGAGCAAACTAGCACTGGCCAACTTTAGTGCTAGAGCAAAGGACCAGCTTTCACCGTGGCTTATATACCCCTTAGCTGGAAGAGTGCCAAGTTGGAAAAAGAGGTCGTCGCGGTGAGGTCCAACCAGCGTGATCCCTCTTTCAAGTTCTCGGGTTCTAAGTTCTGCGAGCTTTGCTCTAAATAGATCAGCGATTAAATTTTTATTTGCGGACTCTAGAGCTGGTTGATCTAACTCAGTGTCAAATGTTTTTGCAAGAACGCTGGTCTTTAGCTGAACAGTTGGATTATTTTTCTCTTCTGATATCGCCTTATAAGCAATGTCTAAAAATGGTTCAAGTTTTTCAATGAGGAGAAATCTCTGAACGATTATCTCTGAACCTAGTTCAACTAGTGATTCATCCCAAGCCTCTAAAGTTGCTAAACCGGGTGAATCTTTCGGCAAAGCTCTAGATGTTTTTAGCAAAGTGTTTCGTTGTTTTAGCACCCGTTCATAATCACTTAGAGTTCCAGCCAGCCTAGGGCTAAATTGGACTAACAGTTCATCGATGAAGTGACGACGATCACTTGGATCTCCCTTGACGATAACTAAATCTTCAGGAGCGAAAATAACTGAATTTACATAACCTAAAACATCTCTCACTCGAGAAAGGTCTGCCCTGTTTACTCTCGTTCGATTTGGTGAACCGGCGTTGAGTTCTAGTTCAATCAGATTTTCTCGGTCTTCAAATCCGGCTAGCAATCTAATCAGAGCTTGTGAGCTATCCGCTTTGATCAGTGGAACATATCCGGCAACACGATGGCTGGACAAAGTTGCCGAATAGTGAATTGCTTCAACCAGATTAGTTTTGCCTTGACCATTTCTGCCAACCAAAACAGTTATGCCTGGTTGCAGTGGTAAGTCAACTGAATCGTAGTTTCTAAAGTTGATCAGGTTGAGATGCTTAACGTGCATCTGCCTTAGCCCTAGTCAGCCTTTTTTACAGCGTGGCCACCAAATTGGTTGCGCAGCGCAGAAACAGCTTTCATAGCCGGTGAATCATCTTGCCTTGAAGTAAACCTGGCAAACAGTGCAGCGGTAATCGCTGGCATCGGCACAGAGTTTGCAATTGCTTCCTCGACCGTCCAACGGCCTTCACCGGAGTCTTCGACATAACCCTTGATTTGGCTTAGCCCTGGGTCTTCTTCAAGCGCTTTTACCAAGAGGTCTAGTAGCCATGATCTAACTACAGTTCCCTTCTGCCAAGCCGCAAAGGTGCCGTGAACGTCTTTGATGATTTCTTTCTTTTCCAGAAGCTCATAGCCTTCTGCAAAAGCCTGCATCATTGCATACTCGATGCCATTGTGGACCATCTTCGCATAGTGCCCAGCGCCGACGTCACCAACATGAACGAAGCCTTCAGCTCTTTCACCCTCTGGTCTAAGAGCATCAAAGATTGGCATCGCCTTTTCAACTAGTGCAACGTCTCCACCAACCATCAATCCGTATCCGTTTTGTAAACCCCAGACACCACCAGAAACACCACAGTCCAAATAACCAATTCCCTTTGTAGCAAGTTCAGTTGCGTGCCTGATGTCATCACTGAATCTTGAGTTACCACCTTCGATAATCAAATCGCCAGGCTCCAGGTATTTCGAAACTTCATCGATAACATCGTCTGTTGGTTTGCCATGGGGAACCATGATCCAGACTGTTTTCGGAGAAGGTAGCGTCTTTACCATTTCTTCAATGCTGGTGACATCGGCGACATCTGGATTACGAGAATAGCCGGTAACCTCAATCCCCTTATTGCGTAAACGAGTGCGCATGTTGCCACCCATTTTTCCAAGACCAACTAAACCAATATGCATTTTTACCTTTCGAAAGAATTATCTCTTCAACATGTTTGGGTTCAACAAATAACGATAGGTGTCAGGCGAAGCTGCGTCTTTGGAGGTTTGGCTTGACATGATGATTGGGCCTGGTCGCTGTGGATCTCTCTGATTCTTCGTAAATTCAATTTTTACAAATTCACTAGTTATTTGAGCTAGTCCGTCGTGGAATAACCATGGCTTAAATCTTAGATTTGTTGGATTGCCAACCAAAGTAGCCTCAACAGACTCCGTTGCTTGGTTTTCAGAACTGGTTGAATCAAGTTGAACTAATGTCGGCTCAAACGAATAACGAATAGTATCCTCTGATTCATTTACAACCAGCTCGACTCTTCTAGTAGCGTCGATTAGATCCTGTTTGTTAATAACAACTGAATCAGTTAGGTTGGTTGGGAAGTATTGATCAATATCTGGGTAATTTTCAATATTCAAAACCACTGTTGTTACAACTCTGTTTTTAGCTTGGAAAGCAACCATTCCTCGATCACTTTCTTGGGCAATGCAGATATTTACTTCCCCAAGATTTGAAAAACTTTTTTCGATGTCTTGCATTGTTTTGGTCAATACAACGGTTGAAACTTCCCCGTTAAGATTTTTACCTAACCATGAAACCTTGCATCTGGCAATTCGGTTTGGATCAGCAGCTGTAAACATTACTGAATTTGCGTCAGCTTTAATTTGAATTCCTTTTTGGAAAGGCCTGGTCGAGTCTTTAGCTGAAGCCACTGAGACTCTTCTAATCGCAGTTATAAAAGCATCACCGTCGATAGTTCCAGTTACAGCTGGAATAGGTGGAAGGGTTGGATATTGTTCGATAGGTAGAGTCGCTAATTCAAACTTGGATGATCCACAACTGAGTACAACCTTGGTTCCCTCTAGTACAAAATTGACTGGTTGGTTTGGAAGCCTACCCACAATTTCATTTAGCAATCGGCCAGAAACTAGAGTTGTTCCCGAAGTCTCAACATTGGCGACCACATCAGTTTGTGCAGAAACATCGTGGTCAAAAACTGAAATCTGCAGGCTATTGGCGTCTGCCACTAACCTCATACCTGATAGAACTTGGGATGTTGGTTTGTTTTGCAGCATACGAGCCGCAAACGCAACCGCCTCAGCTATAACGTCCTTATTGACCTGAAACTTCAAGGTTTACCTTTCTTGGATAGTTAGTTAATCTTGGCACATTTCACCATGACCATCAGACATACCAAATCCATAAATGTTATGGGTTTATATCCATATATCTTTATTTAATTAACAACATTATTAACCCCTGTGAATAATGTGGATAACTTGGTTAATGCTTTATTTTCTTCCTGAATAACATTCGTGAAACTTGTATACACACCTGTGAATATTTCTGTGTATAACTCTTGGCTATGTGAGTAGAAGGTTGCCAATTCACATATCTTGCCTGTATTTTCACAGAAAACCGAGTGTTTCTAACTCTTATCAACATTAATGTTGAAAACTATTTCAGATTAGATCTGATGTCTGTTACCTGGTTGTAGATGTAACGCCGTTCACTCATCAAGTCCCCAACCTTTTTGATGGCATACATGACTGTGGTGTGGTCTCGGCCACCGAAAAGGGCACCAATTTTAGGTAGCGACATGGACGTCTTTTCCCGGCACAAATACATGGCAATCTGTCTTGCCACCACAATTCCTTGGCTTCTGGACTTACCAAAGAGCTCTTCCTGGGTGAGTTTGAAGTATTCAGCGACAGATCTGACGATTTCCATAGGTGCAATAGTGTGTCCATCTTCACCCAAAGGAACGATGTCTTTCAAAACAGCCTGAACAAGGGGCATGTCTATTTGTGTGCGGTTTAGGGCTGCAAAGGCGGTAACTCGGATTAGTGCCCCCTCCAGCTCTCTTATGTTGGAAGAAATTCGGGCGGCCATGTAATCCAAGATTTCATCGCTGATCCTGATTTTGTCGCTTTCTGCCTTCTTACGAAGAATCGCTATACGTGTTTCTAGTTCAGGAGCTTGAATGTCAGTCATTAACCCCCATTCAAATCGGCTTCTCATACGTTCATCAAAGCTATTTAGTAGTTTGGGGGAGACATCGCTGGTAATAACCACCTGCTTGCCTGATTCATGAAGGGCATTGAAGGTAGCGAAGAAAGAGTCCTGAGTCTCTTTTTTACCTTGTAAGAACTGGATGTCATCGATCATCAACACGTCTACCTGGCGATATTTTGCCTGGAAGTTGAAGCTGGTATTGGTTTGAATGGCATTAATGAAGTCATTGGTGAAGACTTCACTGGACACATAGCGAACTCGTTTAGTTGGCCAATATTCCTGAACATAATTTCCAATGGCGTGCAATAGGTGAGTTTTACCTAAACCTGAGTTTCCATAAATGAACAAAGGGTTATAGGCCTTGGCTGGGACTTCCGCCACCGCAAAGGCGGCCGCAAAGGCAAATCTGTTAGATTCTCCCTGAACAAAACTCTCGAATGTGTAACGAGGATTGAGGCGAGAAGAGCCTTCAGCAGGCTGAACCACTTCGACCGGAGCAACCTTGGCCACGGGCTCTTCCTCGATCTCAACTTGCTGGGTTGAGGTGAAAGAATCGGTCAACTCAGGATTGACTACGATACCAAGATTCTTAGGCGCAGTTTCTAAGCCGACGGTCTGAAGGACCTCCAAAAGGTAATCCTTGATTCTAGTTTCGATAAAACCTCGGGTCATTTCATTGGCAACTTGGAGAAAAAGCGTGTCACCCATCACACCCTGAACATTTATCAACCTAACAAAGCCCATGAGCTGTTTAGTCATTCGCTCATCTTTAGCAAGGCGCGAGAGAACTTGATTCCACTGTTCAGTGGTGATTCCTACGGTCTCTTGCATCTGCTACTCTCAATAAAATAAAGGCTCTTGGCTAGTTTTCCACAGAATTCCACCGTCAATTAAAGGCTGTGGATAAATACCTGTGCATAAACCAAAAGGGCACACTTCCCTGTGGAAAACCCATGCTCTAAGTATTTAAGTCCTATTTGCTGGAATATGCAAATCCAATGAGGCAAAATTGGGACTTTTTTTAAAAATGTTATAAAACACTAATTTTGAGCTTTGATTTAAGCGATCAAAGGAAAAAATAAATATTGCCAAAAACTTGACCTGAAGCCCATAATTGGCGTAAGTTTAATAAGTTGCTCGGCTCAAGGTTCGCCAGCCACAACCTGCATTGTTTGACGAGAACCTGACTTGAATTTTCTGGAGTAAATCAAAATGACCAAGCGCACTTATCAGCCTAACAACAGACGCCGCTCAAAGACTCACGGCTTCCGCATTCGTATGAAGACCCGTGCCGGTCGTGCAATCCTTTCTGCACGTCGCCGCAAGGGACGCAGCGAGCTGTCCGCCTAAAAGCATTGCTTGCTCGCGAGAACAGGCTCAGATCAGCCGA
>DDPP01000058.1:0-2760 GCA_002342255.1 Micrococcales bacterium UBA2465 | reverse complement strand
GTTGGAAATGCAGTCCAACGAAATCTAGTAAAACGACGTGCACGCTCTGCTTTGGCAGATCGAGCTCAGTCAATCCCAGTCGGTTCCTCAGTAGTTCTAAGGGCCATGCCTGGCCTGGCTGGCGTTAGCTGGACCGAGTTTTGTAACGAACTTGATAGTGCGTTAACTAAGTTAACCAGCAAGGGGGTTTAGAGTTGAAAACTGTGTTATTGAACATTTGGGTAATGCCACGCAACTTACCCATCTTGTTTGTCATTTTCTGGAGAAAATTTATTTCCCCGCTTTACGGTGATGTATGCCGTTATTACCCGACTTGCTCAGCTTACGGTCTAGGCTCATTACAGCAGCACGGCTTAATTCATGGCTCATTGCTAACGGTATGGAGAATTTGTCGCTGCAACCCCTGGTCTAAAGGGGGAGTAGACGAAGTAACTAAAGGTCCAAAGTGGCTTTCTGTCACTAATTTGGGGCTTGTTTATGTGAAGAGCTCACCGGGCTCGGAACGAAAGGGATAAAAATGGACATTTTGGCCACAATACTCTGGCCTTTCAAGTGGATCTTGGAAGCTATTTTGGTTAGCGCACATCAAGTACTTTCCTTAATTGGTCTACCTGCTGATGAAGGTTACACTTGGGTAATCTCCATCGTTGTCTTGGTTCTAATTGTTCGTGCTGCATTGATTCCACTATTTGTCAAGCAGATCAAGACCCAACGAACCATGTATACGATGCAACCTGAAATCCAAAAACTTCAGAAGAAATACAAGGGTAAAAACGACAGAGATTCACGTGAGCGGATGGCTAAAGAGCAGATGGAGCTCTATAAGAAACACGGTTCAAGCCCGTTCTCTTCTTGCCTTCCGCTGATAGCCCAAATGCCGGTTTTCTTCTCTCTATTTTCAACGCTTACCGAAGCCCAACATTCTAAGCCAGGTGTTGGTTTACTATCCAAAGAGCTTTCATACTCTTTCGCCCACTCTTCATTCTTGGGAGCTAACCTGGCTGACACCTTCACAACCCCAGGGGCAAGTGATTCAGTCAGGATCATTGCAGGAATAATGATTGTTCTAATGAGCGCATCCCAGTTCATTACTCAGAAACAGATTATGGCCAAGAACCAGAATCCTGACATTCAGAACTCCCAGTTTGCACAAACACAGAAAATCATGCTCTATGTATTTCCAGTGATTTTCTTGATTTCTGGTATCTCGTTCCCTCTAGGTGTATTGATTTACTGGCTAGTTTCAAACTTCTGGACCATGGGTCAGCAATACTTCGTTATCAGGAGAATGCCAACCCCCGGCTCATTGGCCCATAAAGAGCGTGAAGCCCGAATGATCAAAAAAGGAAAGGCTACAGCGGTTGAGGAGACCCCAGCTGAACCAACACCAGAGACCCCAACACAACGCACGCAGCCATTATCCAAGGCCCGCGCGAAGAAGAAACCAAAAGGTAGAAAATAGTTATGTCAAGTGATGAATTAGAAACTCAAGAGGTCATTGAAGAAACCTCAGTTATCAAAGAACCAAGCAGTGTCAAAGATCTCGAAGATGAAGGCGAAGTGGCGGCCGACTATCTGGAAGAGCTTTTGGACATTTTTGACCTAGACGGCGACATCAGTATTGATGTTCGAGAAGGCCGGGCATACATTGAAATTTCCGCGGAATCAGAGAGCAACATAAAGCTAATCTCTGACCCAAATACCGTAGAGGCGCTTCAAGAACTAACTCGTATTGCAGTTCAAACTAAGACACAGACCTTTAGCCGTTTGATCCTCGATATCGCCGGTTCAAGACAGGCAAAAGTCGAGTCTCTGACCCGTATCGTGAACAAGATCATCGACAAAGTTAAAGAGACGAATGCCCCGGTTGCTATGAAGCCAATGTCTTCATATGAGCGCAAGATTGCCCACGACCTTATCGGTGAAGCAGGTCTTATCTCCGAATCTGAAGGCGAAGGCAAGGACCGCCATATCGTGGCTAAGCCCGCCTAATAGTTTCACGTGAAACATTGGCAGATTTAGAACTAGAACCAGAAGCTACCCCAGGCAACGCTGAAGGGGTATTTGGTCAATACCTAGGACAAGCAGAAGAATATGCTCGACTCCTAATCAGAGATGGCGACTTACTCGGCTTAATCGGCCCACGAGAATTACCCAAGCTTTGGTCCAGGCATATTCTGAATTCTGCCGTTGTAGCCGACTTGGTTTTGCCCGGAGAGACCGTGGCCGACATCGGATCTGGGGCAGGCTTTCCCGGCATCCCCATGGCTATAAAGCAGCCTGAGACGGAGTTCACATTGATTGAGCCAATGGAGCGCAGGGCAACCTGGTTGGCTGATGTGGTTGTCCCAACTCTAGGGCTCAGAAATGTACAAGTGCTCAGAGCCAGGGCAGAGGAAGCCCCGGTGGATAGCTATCAGGTGACAACTGCTAGGGCAGTGTCAGCACTGCCAAAACTGATCAGATTGCTGGCTCCAGTAACAGCACCTGGTGGAAGAATATTGGCCATGAAAGGTTCAAAGGCAGCTGAGGAGATCGAGGAAAGTAAATCTCTCATCAAGAAATTTGGGCTTAAAGACTTCGAAATAGTTACAGTTGGGGAGAAACTTTTAGCAGAGCCAACCACTGTGGTCAGAATTGGATTACTCTAGAAATCTAATTATTGGAGGCAAAGTGAGCAAAAATCAGCCAGCTGAAGAAACCGCCATTACGCCCCCAACAGTTGTCAGCGGCCTAGGTTACCCTAATGGTCGTGAGGAA
>DDPP01000013.1 GCA_002342255.1 Micrococcales bacterium UBA2465 | reverse complement strand
TTGCTACTTACAGTGTTGATGGGAATACTGATTTGCAGCCTGGTGAGAATACTGTGACTGTTACGGTTACTGCTGCTGATGGTGAGACTACCCAAGACTACACAGTAGTCGTGAACGTGCCTGATTTGTCTTCTGATAACAGCACATCAGTCTTCCAAATCAACGGTAAAGACGTGAGTGATGGAGAATCAATTGACCTTCCTAAGGGAACCCGAAAAGTAAACTACAAGGTCGAGCTGGCTGATGCTGGTGCAACATACTCTGTAACCGGTGATGGAAGTTTGACTCCGTTGGTTGCCGGAGAGCAAGATTTCGTTCTGACTGTTACTGCGGCCAATGGTGACAGTGCGGATTACACAGTGACACTGAATGTTCTGGACTTCAGCACCAACAATGAGTTGGATCCAGAGGCTGGAATCACTATTAATGGTGAGTCCGACGGTATCTTTGATCTGCTTGGAACAAATGACTACTACTCAGTGGGAACTTCAGTTACTAACTTGGCAATTTCTGCTCAAACCCTCGACCCGACTTCTGACCTGTTTATCAACGGGAAGGAAATGCTGTCTGGAGTTGCAAGAAACTTTAACGCCGCTATCGGGGTCAACTTGATTACCTTCAAGGTCATTCCTTCAGCTGGTGAGAAGTTTTCCAAGACCTCAACCTTGAAGGTTTATGTTGGAGGTGCCGACGGAAGCTTGAAGACAACCAAGGTTGGTAACTCTGTAATTACCTTCAAGGATGGCGAAGCGGTTCTGGGTACAACTCTTCCCAATGGAACTAAGACGGCGGTTCTCTATCTCGAACCTACAATCGCCTTGAAGACTGCTTCGGCTCCTGGAACTGTGGTTACCGTCGAAGGTGATGGCATTACGGCTGATAACCCTGGCAAGGGATTCACTTGGAACCTGAGTGGACTTCAATCTGGTGAGAACCTAATTACTATTACTGTTCAGCCAGGAGACCCAAATGCTGAGGCTACACAATATAGCCTGACCATTCCAGTTGCTTACTCGAACGATACTACTTTGAAGGGTGGCGCGTTCAAGGTCAACGGAGTTTCGTACCCGATTGGATCGACTCAGATTCTACCTGTGGGCACAACATCTGTTGAACTTGATGCCGAGACAAACAACCCTGGGGCAACTTTTGAAGTTTCCGGCGGAGACGAGTTGGTACCTGGCAAGAACACCTTGACAGTTACCGTTACTGCGGAAGACACCACCACAACAGGCACATACGCTATCACAGCTATTGTGCCAAAGGCCAAGCATGTTTTGGTTATTCCGTTCGCAAAGGCTGATTTGGTGACTGTTGATGCCAAGACTAACGCTGCTGGAAACAAGCTCCTAGCTGCTGAAGTAAAGAAAATTGGCAAGGGAACCTTGGTCAAGGTAGAGATTGCAAATGACTTCAAGGTTCTTAAGGAAAAGAAGAAAACTTCTCCTGCCGCTCGTGCTGCGGCAATCCAGAAATACTTCCAAACAGCCAAGTTGACTGGAGCAAAGACGGCTAAGTACTCTCTAATCCCATTCAAGTTGCCTAAGGCAAAGGGTGTTACTGTAAACGTCTACTACTACTAAATAAAAGTAATTAGCGGCCTCAGTTTTACTTCTGGGGCCGCTAATTATTTAATTAGATTTTGGAACAAGGTAGTCAGTAGTAATTGGGTGAAACTAGGACTTCTTATTAGGGTTCATCACGAAAGCTGCTAGTTTTACGGCGAATTTTCTGGTGAAGAACCTCGAAGATGCTGCGGTTAGTTTGTTTAGTAAACCATCGATTGCAACTGCTCTGCCATTTCTTTTGGCCAATGCTAGGAAAGTTGTTTCCATTACATCCTCGGTCGAGCGAATGAACTTGCCCAGTGCTGGAGATGATCCACCGGCATCGAAGAATTCCGTTTGTGTGGGTCCAGGGCAGACCGCCACCACTCTAACTCCCTGCTTTCTGGTTTCGCCCCACAGCGCTTCGGTAAAAGACAGGACGAATGCCTTGGTGGCTCCATAGACTGCCATGTATGGCAAGGATTGAAATGCAGCGGTGGAGGCAATGTTGATGACCACTCCGTTTCTGCGTTCAACCATGCCGGGTAGGAAGAAGTGAGTTAGTTCGACCAAAGCATTGACGTTCACCGACAGTTCGTTAACTATCGAACTGTGATCTTCTTCGATGAAATTAAGGGTGGAACCGAAACCTGCGTTGTTTACCAGAATGTCTACTTGGGTGCCTCGGCCTTTGATTACTTTTGCCAAAGTACTTGCCGCATCGCGTGAGCTCAAGTCCATTGGAATTACGGTAGAGGCATAAATACCGTGCTTGGCATTAATTCGATCGGAGAGAGCACGCAAACGATCTGCTCTTCTTGCCACCAAAATAACCCTTGCACCGCGGTCGGCTAAGGCGAGGGCGTAGGCTTCGCCTAGACCCGAGCTAGCCCCGGTGACTAACGCTGTTTTACCGCTGAAATCTTCCATCAGGGATATTCTCCCACTTTTCGAGGTCGCAGTTAGGCTTAAGTCTGAGACTGTTTAGGAGTTAGAAATGTTAGGAAGATTACAGCACTTTCGTGGCGCTTACCTACTAATGATTAGCTCAGCTCTGAGCTTCTGGGTGATTAGTTTCTGGTGGCCACTAGGGGACTACCTAAAAGCTCTAAATTCCACAAAGTATGCCGACTATAAGACATACATTCTGGTCATGGTTGGCGTTTATCTGTGTTTTGCGCTAATCAATTTGATTGTTGCAGGACTCTATGCCACCAGAATCAGTGCCAATTTGAAACTCTTGTTAGCCGTGATCCCTGCAAGCATACTTTTCCTGACACCTTTTATATTGACGATTCCGATTTCGCAAAGATTTCCAAATCAGAACTATTTCGCGGTATTTCAAGCGCTTTATCGCCTCTTCCGATTTACCAAACCAACAACTTTCGCTGCCGCCATCATAATCTCGGTGGTCATTTTGGCTTTGAACTTTTTAGCTGCTGTTATGGTGAAACGGGCCGGATCGGTTGACAAAGTTCCGCCCAAACTAAGAACCCGTTACCTGGGCTATACGGCTGGAGTCACCTTTGGACTAGCCATCTTTATGGTGCTCACCCTAATCAGTAGCAATATGCGTAACTTGGATAGACAGTCCTGCTACGACTATCGGGATCTTGAAGTTCCTGTCCTGGATTCTGAACTAGTTTCTTTCTTTAATGATGTGACCTTGTATGGTCAGCAGGCGGGAACTAAGGATCTTTCAACTGCGATGCAGCAATTTGCCGCCTATTCAAGACAATATGATGCTGCCTTGCAATCTGATGTGGATAGTGCTGTCCTGACTCAGTATCAGCAGCAGGTAGCAATTTCCAAACAAATTATTACCGATATCTGCTCAGAATTCGGTACCGACTAGATATTCGTTTAGGCGACTAAATTTAAGGTAGTGAACTTTTGGCAAACTTAGGTTTGTCAAGACTTAGCAAAATACTGGAGGTTACTAGGGGAAGGAATTCCTGGCAAAATAACTCAATGTATTTTTGGTAGCGGACCGCCTGCCGAACTCACCACTTCTTTGGCGGATAATCCCGACTGGGTTACCACGTCTAGCATTTAGCCTGCTGGTGGCAAACTACACGTCGCTTGGACTGGCCCAGTGGTTAGGCTCAAATCCTGACTGCTCACAGTGGTCATTCATGCTCATGCCAATACCGATGTTCCTTGTTGGGGTGATAGCGCTATTTGGCAGGGAAGGCCGAGAGGACGAAGACCGGATAATCAAACGACCTAAATTGCGTTGGATGTATCGGCTCGGTGGGATATTGGTCTTAGCAGTGACTCTTCAGCTTGCTGGAGTTATTTAATTCCATACTTTTTCAGCAAAGCGGTAACCGCTTTTTGACGCAGGGCGATCCAAGAGATGGTTCGATTCTGCTCATTGTCAATCAGCTTCAGTGTTGCTGGGGCAGAACTGAACTGGTTAGCAATTACCGGTTCGATAAGTTTGGTCGCTGCTCGCATTTTTGTTGCCAGCTGGATCTTTGTTGCGGTCAGTGAAACCAACTTTAAATCGTTTAAGAATTCTGTTCTACATGGCTTGTAATTTATGCACTTGACGTAGATAGCTCCGCGATTTCCGTAGTGACCTCCAGACCAGGGGTGAGGCATGGTATCTGAAAGGAAAGGAGTATTGAAGGTGTCTCCTAAAACTTCAGAATGTCTCTCCTCGCCAAAGGTTTGGTCAACGCCCCAAGGTATAAAACTGAATTTGCTCTTGGTATTGCTTCTGACGTAATAGTTGCTGATGTTAGGGCCGGTGTAACCATCCCAGTGTCCCAAAAACACCTCGGTGGCAAAGAATTTGATCATTTCGGTTCGATCAAAAACAGCGTTTAGGCCGGGATACCAAGTTTTGTTTTCCCAGTCGGCCTGGTAATTGATTGCTTTGGCAAGATCTCGTTTGTTTGGAGTTGCTTTCCAGCCATAGTCAACTAGGAAGGCACCGGTTTTATCATCGCCATAGTCATTACCCAGCTGGAAATCCTTGTTATAAACGCCTTCATAAATGTGTTGAGTGATGTCCTTAAATTTCCTACCCATGAAACTGTTGTCGGGTTGCTCCACATTTACATATAAACCGCGGTCAACGCCGTTAATGTATAGCCTTACCCAACCGGTTCTCGAAGCGGGTACACCAACCGCATTGAACAGAGAATAGGCCCCGTATTCATGGATTTTGCTGGAATCCTGGACCATAGCGTTGAAAGTCAAACGCTTGAGTCCCTGGTAGCCATTTGGTAGTGAAGAATTTTTGAATTTGACTTTAAATGAAGGAGTTTCACTCAAACGGTAGAGCGATGTTGATCCCTTGAGCCTGACTTTGATGTCTAGGTTTCCGCTGGTTCTTCCGTCTAAGGACATGCTTAAAGTGCCCGGCACATAGATAACCAGCTGGCTTTTATCGAGGCTGTCCAAGGAATCGACTGAACTCTGTGGCAAAGTCAGGTCAGCCCTGACTATCTTGAGCGGATTGTAAATATCTGCTGCCGAAAGAGGTGGGGCAGCCTGTGCCGGCCCTAAAACACCTGCTAGCAAGGTTATGGCCAGTCCAGCAGCGCCGCTAAACCTAAATAAATACTTCACTTCGACTAGTCTAGCCTTGTGACCCCAATTGATTACCCTATCCTGCTCAGCACGCTGGGCATCGACCTAGCTCTATTGTTCTTACTGGCTTATGTGTTTTTCTACCGTAGGCACCGTCGTAGAGACGTTTTTGTGGCTATTGCTCTGATTAACATCACCCTCTATGTCTTAGGTGGAGCACTGGGCACCTTCACCATCTCCATTGGGGTAGGTTTTGCCCTTTTCAGTGTTATTTCTATTTTCAGGTTGCGTTCCGAGACCCTTGGCTGGAACGAGATTGTCTATCTGCTGGTTGCTCTGGCTATGGGTCTTGATCTGGGCTTACCTGCCTATGACCTTCCGGTGCAAACCCTTTATGCCGTAATCCTGGTGGTTGCGGTGTTTGTGGTTGACCATCCCAAGATTCTCCGATCTCCGGGTAAACAGCGGTTTAGCCTGAGTACCGATTACATTCAGATAGATCCGACACAGCTAAAGAGCACCGTTGAAGCGCAGCTAGGTTATCAAGTTAAGAAGGTTACCGTCAGGTCGGTTACTACCAACCCTGCGGGAATGAAACTGGAGATTGAATCCTAATGGCATCAAAAAGACCCGAAACAGAATTTGGCTACGAACAATCACCACATATTGAAAAACGTAAAGAATTCAACGTTCTTGATGAGACCAAACCGAGGACATTAAATGCCAAGATTGGTTTCAACATCACCAGAGGCGTTGGCACCATGTGGGCAGCCTACGCTTTCTTTGCTCTAACTCTGGTTTCACTTCCTTCGGTAATCAGTAAAGGCGATCCAATTCAAATCGTGGCTTGGATAGCCCAAACCTTTTTACAATTAGTGCTCCTACCAATCATCATCGTTGGTCAAAACATTCAGGCTGCTGCTGCTGAAAAGCGAGCAATCCTAACTTATGAAGATGCAGCAGCAGTTTTAGAAGAATCCATAAAGATTCAAAAACACCTAGATCACCAGGATAAAGCGCTAAGTCATTTGATTGACCGCATTGAAGATCTAGAGAATAAACTCATCAAGAAATAATGCGCTTAGTAATCGCCGATTGTTCAGTGGACTACGCTGGCAGGCTAGCTTCTCACTTACCTTTAGCTCGAAGATTGCTAATGCTCAAAGGTGATGGCAGCATTCTCATCCACAGTGAAACAGGCTCTTATAAGCCGTTGAACTGGATGAACCCGCCATGTAATTTTAGTAAACAAGAACCTGATGAAGAGCAGGTGGCTAAAGGGATTCAGGAAGTCTGGCGGGTAAGCCAAGTAAAGACTGCAGATATTCTTTGGATTCAGATTTATAAAATTCATGAAGAGATAAACCATGAACTTGGTAAAGACCCAGGGCTAATTAAAGATGGGGTTGAAGCTCATTTACAAGCATTGCTAGCAGATCAGATTGAACTAATTGGAAAAGGCAGCATGCTGATCAGGCGCGAATACGCAACGACTATTGGTCCAGTAGATATTTTGGCTAAAGATGGCAAAGGCCAAACAGTTGCGATAGAAATCAAAAGACGCGGTGAAATAGATGGAGTTGAACAGCTCACTCGCTATTTGGAATTGCTAAACCGAGATGCAGCGATTGCTCCGGTGAGAGGTATTTTTGCTGCCCAAGAAAT